>NZ_RZSC01000013.1:0-26397 GCF_003998155.1 Mesorhizobium sp. M1E.F.Ca.ET.063.01.1.1 | reverse complement strand
CGTCGGCACGGTGCTGTTCCTGGCGTCGGACGCTTCGCGCATGCTGACGGCGCAGATGCTGATCGTCGACGGAGGCGTGCTGTGAGCGGCGCGCCCGCGGTCGCCGCCCTCGATTGGGGCACGACAAGGCTTCGGGCCTGGCTGCTCGACGGCGAAGGCCAGATGCTTGCCGAGCGGCGCGGCGACGACGGGCTGATCACCGCGCGCGAAAAAGGCTTCGCCAACGTGCTGGAGGGTCACCTTGCCGCCATGGGCGCGCCGGAGGACTTGCCCGTCATCATCTGCGGCATGGCCGGCTCCCGCCAGGGCTGGATCGAGGCGCCTTATGTCACGGTGCCGGCGCCGATCGGCGCCATCCTTGGCGAGGCCGCCCGCATAGAGGGCGAGCGCCGCGATATCCGCATCGTTCCGGGCCTCGCCCAGCGCCTGGCCGATGCGCCGGATGTCATGCGCGGAGAGGAAACCCAGCTCGCCGGCGCCGGTTTGCCGGCAAAGGGCCGCCACCTGGTCTGCATGCCCGGGACGCATTCGAAGTGGGTCGCGGTCGAGGACGGCACCGTCGCCGGCTTCGGCACCTGGCCGACCGGCGAATTGTTTTCCGTGCTGGCCACGCACTCGATCTTGAAACATTCGCTCGGCGAGCATCCGGCCCCGGTCGCTGCGGACAACCCGTTCTTCCGCCACTGGTGCAGCCAAGCGCTGGGCGAGGGCGGCGACGTCACCTCGAAACTGTTCGCGATCCGCGCCGCAGGGCTGCTGCAGGACCTGAAGTCCGACGAGGCGGCGGCCTGCCTGTCCGGACTCTTGATCGGCGGCGAGATCGCCTCGGCCAAACGCCGCTATGGTGTCAGCGAAGCGCCGGTTGTGCTGATCGCCTCCGGCGCGCTGGCTTCGCTTTACGGCGCCGCCCTGGGCCTCGCCGGTCTTGCCTTCAGGATCGTCGATGCGGATGAAGCGGTGCGCGCCGGCCTTGTCGAGGCCGCGCGCGAGAACGGCATGATTGCCAGAACCGGAGTTGCCCGATGAGTCAGACAGCCCCCTTTCCCAAGCTCAAGCGCGGGCTGGTCGCCATTCTGCGCGGCCTCCAGGCGACCGAAGCGATTGCCATCGGCCAGGCACTGTTCGACGCCGGCATCGAGGCGATCGAGGTGCCGCTCAACTCGCCTGAGCCGTTTTCGTCGATCGCCAGGATCGTGGAGGTCCTGCCGAAAACGGCCCTGGTCGGTGCCGGCACGGTGCTGACGGCCGCCGATGTCGACGCCTTGCGCGAGGCCGGCGGCCGGCTGCTGGTCAGCCCCAACATCGACGCCGAGGTCATGGGCCGCGCGAAGGACTACGGCATGGTGACGATGCCCGGCGTGTTCACACCCACTGAAGCCTTCCAGGCGATCCGGCTCGGCGCGTCGGCGCTGAAATTCTTTCCGGCGAGTGTGCTCGGCGCGTCCGGCATCGCGGCAATTCGAGCCGTGTTGCCGGCATCGACCCTGATCGGCGCCGTCGGTGGCGTTTCCGACAAGGACTTTGCCGGCTACAAGGCGGTCGGCGTCAGCGTGTTTGGTCTGGGGTCGAGCCTCTACAAGCCGGGCGCCAGCGTCGAGGACGTGGCTGAGCGCGCCCGCGCCGCGGTCGCCGTCTGGGACGAGGCATTCGGAGGGAAATGATGGACAGCGTTTCGGTCTTCAGCGATCACATCTGCCAGCTTGGCGAGGGGCCGAGCTACGATCCCGGCACCGACACCCTCTTCTGGTTCGACATCGTCAACGGCAAGCTTCTGGAAAAGCCGCTCGCCGGCGCGCTGAAGGTCCATGACCTCGGCCTGATGGCCAGCGCCATTGCCGTCATCGACGACGACCGCCAGCTGATCGCCACCGAGGTCGGCCTGCAGGTCCGCGACGTCAAGACCGGCAAGCTGACGCTGCACACGCCGATCGAGGCCGACAATCCTGCGACCCGTTCCAACGATTCCCGCGTCCATCCTTGCGGCGCCTTCTGGGTCGGCACGATGGGCAAGGACGAGGGGAAGGGCGCCGGCTCGATCTACTGGTTCTTCAAGGGCGAGCTGCGCCGGCTGTTTGCCGACATCACCGTCTCCAACTCGATCTGCTTTTCCGAGGACGGGACGATCGCCTATTACACCGACACCGCGACGGGCCTCCTGATGCGCGTCGCCTGCGATCCGGCAACCGGCCTGCCGACAGGCGAGCCGAAAGTCTTCGTCGACCACCGCTCGCAGAAAGGCTATGTCGACGGCTCCGTCGTCGACCGCGACGGCGTTCTCTGGAACGCGGTCTGGGGCGGCAAGGCGGTGAAGGCGTATTCGCCCGACGGCGCGCTGCTGCGCGAAATCCCGATGCCGGTGACGCAACCCTCCTGCTCGGCCTTCGTCGGCCAGAAGGCCGACCGCATCGCTGTGACGTCGGCCTGGAAGGGCAAGGACGAGAAGCAGCGCGCGCTCGACCCGCAGGCCGGCATGACCTTTCTTCTCGATATTCCCGTCAGGGGCCGCTTCGAGCCACGCGTGCTGATCGCCTGAGCAGTTTAGCACTGCTGTCACGCAACCGTCCGGGCCGGTCGGTTTCCCGCAAGCCGATCGCAACGGCCATGCGATGGTAGCTTGATTTCGCCGGGAGCTTCCATGCCGCGCAACGGGCCGACGCTGATCCTTGTCCACGAGCCGGAGAAGGCCTGTTTCGACAGGCTCGTCGCGGACGGCTGCCCGGCGGAACGCGCCATCGAGATATCGTCCTATCTGGCGCAGTCGACCGATCTCGCCTGCGAATTCGGCCAGCTCGCCGCCGCTTGCGAAAAGCGCGGTCTTGCCTTTTTGCCGGTCGAACTGGACGACGCGGCGGCCGTACTGGCGAAAGCCGATCCGGCCAAAACGCTCGTCTGGACACTGACCGACGGCATCGCCTATTTCCGTGGCGGCGCTTCGCCCGCGCTGGCAAGGCTGAACGGGCTGAAAACCGTCGGCGCCGACGATTCGTTGTTCGCGCTCTGCCAGGACAAGTTCCGCTCCGGCGCCGTGCTCGGCGCACTCGGCCTGCCGGTCCCGCCGGCTGGTCTGGCGCGCAACGGCGCGTGGCTGGTCGAGCCCCCGGCCTCGCCGGCCGGCTGGTTCGTCAAGCCCAACCGGCTCGGCGCCAAGATCGGCATCTGGCCGGATTCGCGCGCGGCTGATCTTGGCCATGCGCTGGAGCTTAGCCGGCGCGTCTTTGCCCATTACCGCGACGATGTCGTCGTCCAGCCCTACGTCGCCGGCCGCAATGCGCGCGCGAGCTTCCTCGGGTTGAGGCCGGAAACGGGTGTCCAGGCGCTCGGCATCGCCTTTGTGGATTCCGGCGGCGACTTCCAGACCATGGCCGACAGCCAGGCGCTCTACGGCGATACCGGCCAGGCCGCCAGGGACGCCGGCGCCTATGCGGAGCCGAAGCTTCAGCCGGTCGCCGCCAGCCAGCCGATAGCCGATCGGGCGATCCGCGCCATGGCGCAAAAGCTGATCGCCGGGCTTGGCCTGAAGGACGTCTTCTCGATCGACCTCAGGGTCGAGGCCGACGACACCATCCATCTGATCGAGTTCGAAGTCTGCCCCGGTCTGCCCTGCTTCGATTTTCGCGACTATTGCCGCAGGCAATGGGGCATGAGTTTAGCCGACGCGATGGCGGAGACGGCGGCGAACAGGCTGACGTCGTGACCTTCATGACTGACTGAGACCTAACAACTTCGTCATTCCAGGGCGAAGCAAGGAGCGAAGCGACGCGCGCAGACCCTGGAATCCATGCCGTTACCTCTGCCGTGGAGTGGAGCAGAGCAGAATTCTGGACCGTAGCGGCGCGTTGAAGTCACGGAATGGATCCTCGGGTCTGCGCTGCGTCGCTACGCTCCTTGCTCCGCCCGTGGATGACGACAAGATGGGCGTTTCGGCTAATCTGCAACGTGCCAACGCAGCCAATCAGCCACCCCTTGCCTCGACCAACTAAACCCCCTCGACCAGCACGATCTCGCCGTCAGCTACCTTCTGGCGGATGGCGACGGCGCGCTGATATTCCGGCGAGTGGTAGCACTCATGCGCCGCGGCGAGCGATTCGAACTCGATGATGACGTTGCGCGCACGGCTGGGTCCCTCGGCCTTCTCGTGCTCGCCGCCGCGCGCCAGGAATTTCACGCCGAAACGATCGAAGGCGAGCTTGGCGGCGGCGACATAATCCTTGTAGCCTTCCGGGTCGCGCACATCGACGCGAGCGATCCAATATCCCTTGGGCATTCTTTTTCTCCTGTTTGAAAATCAGGCCGACTGCATCTCGGCCAGGATCGCCTCGGCCGCCGCGCGCCGGTCGGGCGCCTTGACGATCGGCCGGCCGACGACGAGGTGGCTGGAGCCGTTGCGGATGGCCTGCGCCGGTGTCACCACGCGTTTCTGGTCGCCATGGTCGCTGCCGGCCGGCCGGATGCCGGGCGTCACCACCGCCATGTCGGGTCCGACGATCCGGCGCACTGCTTCAGCCTCCTCGGCCGAGCAGACGATGCCGCCCATGCCGGCATGCAGCGCCTGTTCGGAGCGCCTAAGCACCAGCGTGTGCGGGTCATATTCGTAGCCCGCGTCGATCATGTCCTGCTCGTCCATCGAGGTCAGCACGGTCACCGCGAGCAGGCAGAGCTCGCTGCCTTTGGCGGCCTCGACCGCCGCCTTCATCGCCTTGGGGTAGGCATGCAGCGTCAGCATCGAGACCCCCATCCTGACGATGTTCTCGACCCCCTTGGCCACTGTGTTGTCGATGTCGAGCAGCTTCATGTCGAGGAAGACCTTGGTGCCACCGCTGGCGAGCTCGCGCGCGAAATCGAGCCCGCCCGCGAAGGCGAGCTGGTAGCCGATCTTGTAGAAGCAGACGGTGCCTTCGAGCTCGCGCACCGCCTTTTCGGCCTCCTTCAGCGTCGGCACGTCGAGGCCGACGATCAGCCTGTCGCGCATGGTCTCTGCCGGATGCATCAGGCCTCGATCCGGATGGACAGCATGCGCGAGGTTTCGATCAGTGTGCGGCATAGGCGCTCCATCGATTGGTGCAGTTTCTCGTCCCGGAATTGTCCGTCCTCGGCGAACGCCTCATCCGCGTTCGACACCGAGCATTCCGGCGTGATCACGTCCATCTGGCAGCGCACCAACACCGCGCGCAGGTGGTTGATGCAGCGTATGCCGGCAAACTTGCTCTCGGAAGAGGAGCAGAGCGCCACGGGCTTGCCGTAGAGCGGCCTGAACGAGCGGCTGCCGTCGCGCCGGATCCGGCTCACCCAGTCGATCGAGTTCTTCAAGAGCGGCGGGATCGAGCCGTTATATTCCGGCGTCGCGATCAGGAGTCCGTCATGGGCGGCGATCTGATAGCCGAGCTTCACGGCATTCTCGGGGATGCCTTTTTCCTTCTCCAGGTCCTCGTCCATGATCGGCAGTGGATAGTCGCCGAGCGAGATGCGGGTCACCTCGGCGCCGTGCATGGCGAGTTCCTTCTGCGCCACGTCGGCCGTCCTGCCGCTGAAGGCACCGGTGCGGATCGAGCCGGCGAAGACGAGAATTCTTGGGATCACTGCCATCGGCCACCCGGGAGAAATAGGGGAGTAAGGGAATAGGGCAGTAGGGGAGTAGGGAAAAGTCCGGAAATCGAGCCGTTCATTCCCCCTGCTCCCCTACTGCCTTACCCCCCTACTCCCTTCTCGTCTAATGCCCTTCGCGCCGGTAGATCCAGAGCTGTGTCGGCGGGATGTTGCGGATGATGAAGTCGAAATGCTTGACCTTGTAATTGCCGCGGCCGGGCGGGATCGGCGACAGCGGGCCATAGGTCAGTTGCACGATCGGCCGGCCGGCCGGGATGCGGTCGAGCAGGCTTTCGATATAGGCGATGCGCTGGGCGACCGGGAAGTTGAGCAGCGGCACGCCGGAAACGACCGAATCGAATACCATGTCGCGCTTGTCGCCGAGCGTGGCGTCGAGGTTGAAGGCGTCGCCCTCGATGACGTTGACGCGCGGATAGAGCCTGCGCAGATGGCGCACGAAGTCGGTCGAGTATTCGATCGCGTAGAGGTTTTCCGGCTTCACGCCCTGGGCCAGGATGGCGCGGGTGATGACGCCGGTGCCCGGTCCGACCTCGAGCACCGGCAGTCCCGATTTCGGGTTGACGATCGAGGCCATCTTGCGGGCGGTGATCGAACTGGTGGGAACGATCGAGCCGACCGCTTTCGGCTTGTCGATCCAGCCTTTGAAGAACTTCAGCTCGTCGTCGAATTTTTCCGCCAGCGCTTTGCGCAACCCGGGACCACGTGCCATGCGAGCTCTCCTCAACGCTCCCCACCCGCTACTTATCAGCTAGGTGGAACAAGGCAAGGCGTCAAGCTGGCATAAGGTGTTGATGACGCTCGGGAATGCTGCCAACGCAAGTTGCCCAAAAGTGTGAGGCGGTTTTGGGATAACGACTTGCGTCAAAAAATGACGTCAGCTGTCGCCAAAGGACTCGAAAAAGTCCTTCATGCGGGCGAAGAAGCCGCTCGACTGGGGCGAGTTGTCCTTCGACGAGAGCTGCTCGAACTCTTCCAACAGTTCGCGCTGGCGGCGCGACAGGTTCTGCGGCGTTTCGACCGCCGTCTGGATGTAGAGGTCGCCGACATTGGGCTGGCGCAGCACCGGCATGCCCTTGCCCTTCAGCCGGAACTGGCGGCCGTTCTGGGTGCCTTCCGGCACTTTCACCTTGGTCTGCGTGCCGTCGAGGGTGGTGACCTCGAACGAGCCGCCAAGGGCGGCGGTCGTCATCGAGATCGGCACCTTGCAATAGAGGTCGGCGCCATCGCGCTGGAAGAATTCGTGCGGCTTGACCGCGAGGAAGATGTAGAGGTCGCCGGAAGGACCGCCGCGCAGGCCGGCCTCGCCCTCATTGGCAAGCCGGATACGGGTTCCGTCCTCGATGCCGGCGGGGATGTTGACCGACAGCGAACGCTCCTCGGTGACGCGGCCCTGTCCGGCACATTTCGCGCAGGGGTCCTTGATCGTCTGTCCGCGACCTTGGCATTGCGGGCAGGTGCGCTCGATCGAGAAGAAGCCTTGCGTGGCGCGCACCTTGCCGTGGCCATGGCACATGGCGCAGGTGACCGGCTGCGTGCCGGGCTTGGCGCCGGTCCCTGAGCATTCCGAGCAGGAAATGGAGGCCGGCACACGGATTTGCGCCGTCTTGCCGGAGAATGCCTCCTCGAGCGAGATCTCCATATTGTAGCGCAGGTCCGCCCCGCGCTCGCGGCCGCCTGACGAGCGGCGCTGGCGGCCGCCCATCATGTCGCCGAAAATGTCTTCGAAGATGTCGGCGAAACCGCCGGCGCCGAAGCCGTGCGCGGCGCCGTTCATGCCGCCCTGCTCGAAGGCGGCGTGGCCGAAACGGTCATAGGCCGCGCGCTTCTGCGGGTCCTTCAGCGTCTCGTAGGCCTCGTTGATTTCCTTGAACTTGTGCTCGCAGGCGTGGTCGCCGGGATTGCGGTCGGGATGGAACTGCATGGCGAGCTTGCGGAAAGCGCTCTTGAGCTCCTTGTCGTCGGCGCCTTTTTGCACGCCCAGGGTTTCGTAGAAATCAGCTTTCATTTTTTCCCGCGGTCCGGATGCTCAATGTCTTCAAGCATTGTTGCGTCGTTTGCCGGCACGTTGTTGGATTTAGGAGCGATGCTGCCCGGATGCTAGTAGCGAGCCCGGCTCGGCCCATGTTTTCCGTCACTTTTTCGCCCAGGGTTGCAAAAAAGCCCGGCTCTGCGCCGGGCTTTCTACAGCGCCGCGCGTCCTCTCGGACGCGCAAAGGACGCTGTAGCACTTTTGAATTGGCGCATGATCCTTTCCAAAATCGATACCGATTTTGGGGTCGTTCGCATGATCTGCCGTCGGCCGGCTCAGGCCGACTTCTTCTTGTCGTCGTCTTCGTCGATTTCCTCGAAGTCGGCGTCGACCACGTCCGAATCCTTGGCGGCATCCGCCTTGGCGTCGGCTTCGGCCGCTTCCTTCTGCGAGGCCTCGTACATGGCCTGGCCAAGCTTCATCGAAGCTTCGGCAAGTGACTGCGACTTGGCCTCGATGTCGGCTGCATCGTCGCCCTCGGCGGCGGTCTTCAGCGCCGCGATCGCGTCGGCGATCGCGGTACGGTCGGCCTCCGAGACCTTGTCGCCATACTCCTTCAGCGACTTTTCGGACGAATGCACCAGCGACTCGGCCTGGTTGCGGGCCTCGACGAGGGCACGGCGCTTCTTGTCGGCATCGGCATTGGCCTCGGCGTCCTTCACCATCTTCTCGATGTCGGCGTCGGACAGGCCACCGGACGCCTGGATGCGGATCTGGTGCTCCTTGCCGGTGCCCTTGTCCTTGGCCGAGACATTGACGATGCCGTTGGCGTCGATGTCGAAGGTGACCTCGATCTGCGGCACGCCGCGCGGGGCCGGCGGAATGCCGACCAGGTCGAACTGGCCGAGCAGCTTGTTGTCGGCCGCCATCTCGCGCTCGCCCTGGAAGACGCGGATGGTCACCGCCGACTGCGAGTCCTCGGCCGTCGAGAACACCTGGCTCTTCTTGGTCGGGATCGTGGTGTTGCGCTCGATCAGCCTGGTGAACACGCCGCCCAGCGTCTCGATGCCGAGCGACAGCGGCGTCACGTCGAGCAAGAGCACGTCCTTGACGTCGCCCTGCAGCACGCCGGCCTGGATGGCGGCGCCGAGCGCCACGACCTCATCCGGATTGACACCCTTGTGCGGCTCCTTGCCGAAGAACTGCTTCACGATCTCCTGGATCTTGGGCATGCGGGTCATGCCGCCGACCAGGACCACTTCGTCGATCTCGCCCGCCTTCAGGCCGGCGTCCTTGAGCGCCGCCTTGCAGGGGTCGATCGTGCGCTGCACGAGATCCTCGACCAGGCTCTCGAACTTCGCCCGGGTGAGCTTCATCGTCAGGTGCTTCGGCCCGGTGGCATCGGCGGTGATGAAGGGCAGGTTGATCTCGGTCTGCGTCGTCGACGACAGCTCGATCTTGGCCTTTTCGGCAGCCTCCTTCAGGCGCTGCAAAGCGAGCTTGTCGTTCTTCAGATCGATGCCTTGTTCCTTCTTGAACTCGGCCGCCAGGTACTCGACCAGGCGCATGTCGAAGTCCTCGCCGCCGAGGAAGGTGTCGCCATTGGTCGACTTCACCTCGAAGACGCCGTCGCCGATCTCGAGCACCGAAATATCGAACGTGCCGCCACCAAGGTCATAGACGGCGATGGTCTTGCCGTCCTTCTTCTCGAGGCCGTAGGCGAGCGCCGCCGCCGTCGGCTCGTTGATGATACGCAGCACCTCGAGGCCGGCGATCTTGCCGGCGTCCTTGGTCGCCTGGCGCTGGGCGTCGTTGAAATAGGCCGGAACGGTGATGACCGCCTTCTCGACCTTCTCGCCGAGATAGGCTTCCGCCGTTTCCTTCATCTTCTGCAGGATCATGGCCGAGATCTGGCTGGGCGACTGCTTCTTGCCGCCGGCCTCGACCCAGGCGTCGCCATTGTCGCCCTTGACGATCTTGTAGGGGACAAGCTTCTTGTCCTTCTCCGTCACCGGATCGTCATAGCGGCGGCCGATCAGGCGCTTGACCGCGAAGATGGTGTTTTCAGGATTGGTGACCGCCTGGCGCTTGGCCGGCTGGCCGACGAGGCGTTCGCCGTCGCTGTTGATGGCGACGATGGAAGGGGTCGTGCGCGCGCCTTCCGCATTCTCGATAACCTTGGGCTCCTTGCCGTCCATGATGGCGATACAGGAGTTGGTGGTTCCGAGGTCGATACCGATAACTTTTGCCATTGTTCTAGTCTCTCCGCTAAGCAGGCTCTCAGGACCCTGATAAGGCGTTCCGACGAAAGCCCCTGTTCACAAGAATTCCGTCACGGTCCCGGGTTTTCAAGGCCGAACGGCTGGCGCGTATATAAGAACAGGCGGCACGGCGCGCAAGCATTCTGCGCAAGGTGGCTGCCGTCCGGCAGGGGCTCGGGAAACGAGCCGGCCCGTCACCAGCCGGGGTCGATCCGGATTTGCCCTATCTCATTGCCCAGACAGGATTTTTCCCGAACGGAACATCGTCGTCATGCATCAGCCGCATGGCGGCCGGGAGAAGCTTTGCCCTGGGGGCGTGACTTTGGGTCGCGAATAAGCCTGAAAACATCTTTTGCCGCCATGTGCCGGCAATCAGCCGGCGGAGAAGATAGAACGCTTGGCAAGCGAGGCATGCGGGACTACGAATAAGGCAGGATAAGGCAGATCGCCGGCACGAGCGCCGGCTTGGATCATGCGCGCGAAATCGATCCTGATCGTGGTACTTGCCGGGATGCTCGCATTCTCCGGCTGCACCACCGGCGGTGGGTTGCAGAGTTCTCCTTTGGCCTATGGCGGCCTCACCGACGCCGGTTTCCGCATCCCGCCGGTTCCGATCTACAAGGTCGACCAGAAACTCCATCGGCAGACGGTGCCTTATGCAACCGACGAGGCGCCCGGCACCATCATTGTCGATACAGGAGCGAAATTCCTCTACTACGTGCTGGGAGACGGTCAGGCGCTGCGCTACGGCATCGGTGTCGGCAAGGCGGGCTTCGAGTGGCATGGCACCGCGCAGGTCGCGAGGAAGCGCGAATGGCCCGATTGGAGCGCGCCGTCCCAGATGATCGTGCGCGAGCGCAATCGAGGCCACATCATACCGGCCCATATGGAAGGCGGACTTATGAACCCGCTCGGCGCGCGGGCGCTCTATCTCTACAATGAGAAGGGTGACACCGGCTATCGCCTGCACGGCAGCCCTGAATGGTGGTCGATCGGCAAGGCAGTGTCGGCGGGCTGCATCCGCCTCATGAACCAGGACATCATCGATCTCTACGACCGCGCCCCGATCGGCACCAAGGTCATCGTCATTTAAGGCTCGGCCGGACTCGAATCTCGACACGCCTTGCTTTTGGTGCCGAAGGGCTAGTCTCGGAACGCCTCCGTGCAAAGCGCGCGCAGCTTCGGGAAGATGTTGCTTCCGCCAGCGATCACTTGCGTCCCCTGGCTGACGACCGTCCTCGGGTCGGGCTTCAGCACCGTGCCGCCCGCCTCTTCGACCAGAAGCATGCCGGCAAGGCAGTCCCAGGCATTCATGTGTTCCTCGACATAGCCGAGCAGCCGCCCGGCCGCGGCATAGGCGAGCATCAGCGCGCCGGAAGCGTTTCTGAAGAAGACGCCGCCTTCGGCCATGATCATGCTGATCAGCACCGCCACATGTTCCGTGGCCGCACGGTTCGAAAGCCCGGTTCCGACCGAGCCTTCGGAAAGCGAGGTGGCGGCGCTCGCCTTGATCGGCCGGCCGTTGACGAAGGCGCCGCCGCCAAGGCGGCCGTGGAAGGTCTCGCCGGTGGAAGCCTCATGGATGACGCCGACGATGGTCTCGCCGTCCTTGGCGCAGGCGATCACCACGCACCAGGCGGGAATGCCGCGCACGAAATTGGCGGTGCCGTCGATCGGGTCGATCACCCAGACATGGCCGGTCCTGCCGGTCACCGGCGCATGCTCCTCGCCGACGATGCCGTCGTCCGGATAAGCCTCGGCGATCGCCGCGCGGATGAAGAGCTCGACGTTCCGGTCGCCGTCGGAGACCAGGTCCTGATGGCCCTTGCTCTCGATGGTAAGATTTTCGAGATCGCGAAAATATCTCAGCCCAAGCTCGCCGGCGCGGCGCGCCAGATCGATGGCGAAATGCATGCGCTGGTCGAGATCGTCGGTCACGGGAAAGGCTCGCGCTTAAGGAGGGTGGCCTGCCCTTAAAGCAATTCCAGGAAAAGTGTGAAACGGTTTTCCGTCCGGAATTGCGTAAAAACAAACAGCTGGCAGACGAGTGTGTCAGGCAAAGCCAGTGAGTCGGTCAGGCGGCTTGCGACATCGACTTGTGGACGTCGGACAGAATCTCGAAGGAGCGCACCCTTGCCGCGTGGTCGAACATCTGCGCCGTCACCATCAATTCGTCGGCGCCGGTGCGGCGCACGAAGGCGTCGATGCCCTGGCGGACCGTTTCCGGCGAACCGACGACGGCGCAGGACAGCGCCTGGGAAAGCATGCTCTTCGCCACCGGATCGAGGTCGCGGTCATAGTTTTCGACCGGCGGCGGCAGTTGCCCGGGCCGGCCGCTGCGCAGATTGACGAAAGCCTGCTGCAGCGAGCTGAACAGCAGCCGCGCCTCGGCGTCGGTGGGTGCTGCGAAGACATTGATGCCGAGCATCACATAGGGCTTGTCGAGCTGGGCCGAGGGCTGGAAGCGGGTCCGATAAACCTCCAGCGCGTGGTCGAGTTCGGCCGGCGCGAAATGCGAGGCGAACGCATAGGGCAGGCCAAGGAGCGCCGCGAGCTGCGCGCCGTAGAGGCTGGAACCGAGGATCCAGACTGGCACGTCCTGGCCTTCGCCGGGCACCGCGCGGATGCGCTGGCCTTCCTCGGCCGGCTGGAAATAGCCCATCAGCTCGACCACGTCCTGGGGGAAGTTGTCGCTGGCTTCCAGATTGCGGCGCAGCGCCCGCGCCGTCATCACGTCGGTGCCTGGCGCGCGGCCGAGGCCGAGGTCGATGCGGCCCGGAAAAAGCGCGTTGAGCGTGCCGAACTGCTCGGCAATCACCAGCGGCGCATGGTTGGGCAGCATGATGCCGCCGGCGCCGACGCGGATCGTCCTGGTGCCGCCGGCGACATGCGCGATGACAACGGAAGTCGCCGCGCTTGCAATGCCCGGCATGTTGTGGTGGTCGGCGAGCCAATAGCGCTTGTAGCCCAGCCGCTCGGCATGGCGGGCAAGGTCGAGCGAGTTGGCCAGCGACTGAGAGGCATTGCTGCCGAGGGTTATCGGCGACAGGTCGAGAACCGAAAGGGCTGTCATAGATCAGGTCTCCATGATGTTTTTCTGCAGCAGCCTGGCCTCGAAGGCGGCGCGGTCGGGAATGACGATGGCGAGCTGGTTCTCCAGCACTTCGGCGAGCTCGGCGGCGCTCGCGATCTCCCGCTGCTCGGTGCGGCCGCCGAGATGATGGGTCGACAGCCGGTTGTTGCGCAGCGCGTAGCGCCTGTCGGGCAGGGCGCGCGCCGCGACCAGGGTCGACAGGAAATGCGAGGTCGGATGCGTCGACAGGAAATGGCTGCTCACCTGATAGTCGACCTCGTAGGCATGCTGCATGTCGAAGCGGTAGAGCGTGCGCCAATCGCCGCCGATGCTGGCGCTGCCGATATTGGCCTGCAGGCGAAAATGATCGGCGCCCTCGACGATGCGGAACGTCTCGTGCGGCGTCCGCTGTTCGAGATCCGGCTCCAGCAGCAGCGGTGCCGTCAGCGTCAGGCCGCCGAAGCCCACATCGGCGATGTAGATTTTGCCGTCGAGATCGACGCGCAGCAGCATGTGGCTGCGCGCCGTGACGGCGTCGTCCGGCTGGCCCCAGAGCACGCGGGCGGCGAGCCCGCTCACATTGAAGCCCAGCGCTCCAAGCGCGTGCATGAAGATCAGATTGTGCTCGAAGCAGTAGCCGCCGCGGCCGCGCCGGAAGATCTTGTCCTGCAGCGAAGCCGGATCGAGCCCGACCGAGACGCCCATCAGCGCATCGATGTTCTCGAACGGGATCGCCTGCGGATGAGCCAAATGCAGCGACCGCAGCGTGACGAGCGAGCTGTCGGTCGGCCCGCCATAGCCGATGCGGGCGAAATAGGCGTCGAGATCGAAGTCGCTCATCAAGGCAGGTCCGGCATGACCGGCCCGATATAGGCACTCCCCGCCGAGGCCGCAAACGATGGACCACGCCTCGGATCGGGACTGGCCTAGCCTGCGGCCTTGTGATCGTTCTCGGCCGGCTCGTCGTCGATGACGAAGGTCTGCTGCGCCGCCAGGAAATTGCCGACATGGCTGAGGCCGTCGAAATGGTCGCAGAACACCTTGATGACCACCAGCAGCGGCACCGCCATCAGCGCGCCGACGAAACCCCACAGCCACGACCAGAAGGCGATGGCGATGAAGATCGCCACCGCGTTGATCTCGAGCCGCCGGCCGACCACCGTCGGGGTCACGAACTGGCCCTCGACGATATCGCACAACAGCACGAAGGCTGGCGCCAGCAGCGCGTAGGAGATCGTATCGAAGCTGATCAGCGCGATGACCATCACCAGGAGGATGGTCATCAGCGCGCCGACATAGGGCAGGAAATTGAGCAGCGCCGCGGCCGCGCCCCAGACCAGTGGGTTCGGCATGCCGAGCCCCCACAGGCCAAGCCCGATCACCGTGCCGAGGCCGGCATTGATGACCGTGACGGTGAGCAAATAGTGCGAGATCTCGCTCTCGACGTCATAGACGACGCGCAGCGCCCGCTTCTTCTGGCTGAGGCTGGTGAAGGACTGGACGATCTTCTCGTAGAACAGGGTGCCTGAGGCGAGCAGGAACAGCGACAGCACGAAGACGATGGTGATGCTGGTGCCTGCCCCTAGGATATTGCCGGCTGCGGTGGGTAGGATGCCCGACGACGCCACCGCGACCTTCTGCACGCCCGGTTCCTGCGAGGTCTCGGTCAGCGCTTCCAACTGGCGCGAGATATCGATAGCCCTTTCCAGCGGCCGCTTGAACGGCGCCAGCCGCTCGGTGAGCTGCTGGCCGATCGACGAGGTGTTGTTGATGAGGTCGATGACCGGGCCGCTGAGCAGATAACCGGCGCTGGCGACGAAGAAGACGGAGAGCAGCACCAGCAGCGTCGCGGACAGCGCGTCGGGAATGCCGTGCTTGCGCAGGAAGCGCACGATCGGGGTCAGCGTCAGCGCCAGCAGGAAGGCGAGGATGACCGGCATGAAGAAAGCGCGGGCGAAATAGAGCGCGAATACCGTCAATAGAATGAAGATGCCGATCAGCAGCGATCGCATCAGCCGCAATTCGGCGCGGGCGCCGGTCGGCGGATCGACGCTCTCGGCAACGCTCGCGCCCGAAGCGGTCGTTTCGGCTTTCATCAGTTTCCCGTCGAGCACCGCTACCGGTGCAATCGTCGAGAAAAACGTGTCCGCCGCACCAAGGTTCCGTTAGAGCAATTCCAGGAAAAGTGTGAGGCGGTTTTCCGTCCGGAATTGCGTTAAAACAAAGAGATAGAGCCTTCGTCGGCGGTGTCTTCAGGCGGGCGCCGCTGCGGTGGGCGTGGCCTTCGCCGTCTCCTTGCGCACGATCGGCGCCACTCTGGTGCCGTAGAGCTCGATCGCCTTCATGATCTTGGCATGCGGCATGGCGCCGATGGCCATCTGCAGCAGGAAGCGGTCGTTGCCGAAGATGTTGTGCTGGGCGACGATCTTTTCCGCCACAGCTTCAGGATTGCCGACGAACAGGGCGCCGCTTGGACCCCGCGCGTGGTCGAAATGCGCCCGCGAGGTCGGTCCCCAGCCGCGCTCGCGGCCGATCCGGTTCATCACCTCGGCCTGCGGTGCGTAGAAATCGTCGGCCGCCTTCTCCGTGGTCTCGGCGATGAAGCCGTGCACGTTGAGGCTGGTGGCAAGCGAGGCCGGGTCGTTGCCGGCCCGCCTTGCCGCCTCCCGATAGATTTCGAACAGCGGCGCGAAACGGGCCGGCTCGCCGCCGATGATGGCAAGCGCAAGCGGCAGGCCGAGCGCGCCGGCCCGTGCCGCCGACTGCGGCGTGCCGCCGATCGCGATCCAGATCGGCAATTTTTCCTGGAAGGGCCGCGGATAGACGCCGCGGCCGTTGATCGGCGCGCGCAGCTTGCCCTGCCACGTCACCTTCACCTGGTCGCGGATGGCGAGCAGGAGATCGAGCTTCTCGGCGAAGAGCTCGTCATAGTCCTCGAGATTGTAGCCGAACAGCGGGAAGGATTCGATGAAGGAGCCGCGCCCGGCCATGATCTCGGCGCGGCCGCTGGACAAAAGATCGAGCGTCGCGAACTGCTGGAAGACGCGCACCGGATCGTCGGAAGAGAGCACGGTGACCGCGCTGGTGAGCTTGATGCGCTTCGTCCGCTCCGCGGCTGCCGCGAGTGCCACGACCGGCGCCGAAGCAGCATAGTCGGGGCGGTGATGTTCGCCGAGGCCGAACACGTCGAGACCGACCTGGTCGGCCAGTTCGACCTCCTCGATCAGATTGCGCAGCCGTTCGTGCGGTCCGATGGCGCCGGGGCCCGGTTCCGGGCTGACATCCGCGAAAGTGTAGAGGCCGAGTTCCATTTCGATTGCATCCTGATGAGGTGTTCGAGCGTTGATTGTCGGCGCAAGACGTAGCGATCGGCCTTGCCGCCCGCCAGAGGCGCGATTTGTGAACAGTGCATCGCGCCGCGGTGACGTATCCCGGCGGCAACAGCTCAGATTTTCATGGCTGGCATACCGTTTTGGCGCTTGAACTCATCGCTTTCGCGCGTATGTAAGCGTCGCGAATTGACTGCAGGGAAGTGGATTTGGCTATCTACAGGGAAAAAGACATATTCGAGCGGCGCAACGCCGCGAACGAGGCAAAGAAGGCGCTCCTGGAGCGTTTCAAGGCAAAGCCGGCAGCAGATGATCCAGCGGTGCTGGCGCGTCAGGCGGAGCGTAAGGCGATCCTCGAGGCCCGCGCGATCCGCGAGGCCGAGAAGGCCAGGCTGAAGCAGGAAAAGCTGGCGCGCGAAGCAGCCGAGAAGGCCGAGCGCGAGGCAGCCGCGGAAGCGGCTCGTCGTGCCGCCGAAGAGGCGGCGGCGGCCGAGGCGAAGATCCGCGAAGCCGAGGAGACCGAACGCATCGCCCGCGTGCTCGCCGAAGAGGCCGAGCGCAAGGCCAAGCGCGACGCACGCTACGCCGCCCGCAAGGCGCGTGTCGGCAGGACGCCTCCGGGCTTCTCCGCCCGCTAAGGCGTACGCGCCCGGAATATAGTTTCGTTCGAAGATGCTTCAGGGTCGCCAGTGGCGGCCCTGAAGGCGTTTGTGCTGGACGCGTCAGGCGACGAGCTTCAGCCCGACAATGCCGCAGACGATCAGGCCGATGCAGGAAAGCCGGACCGCGGTCGCAGGCTCGCCGAGCAGCCATATGCCGAGCAAGGCCGTGCCGACGGTGCCGATGCCTGTCCAGACCGCATAGGCGGTGCCGACGGGCAATGTCTTCAGCGCCAACCCGAGCAGGCCGAGACTGACGATCATCGAGGCGACGGTGAGCCCGGTCGGCAGCGGTTTCGAGAAGCCATCGGTGTATTTGAGGCCGATGGCCCAGCCGATCTCGAACAGGCCGGCGAAAAAAAGAAGAACCCAGGACATCGCAAACGCTCCCTCATCCGGCATCGCTGTCCGATGCCTGAGGTGGCGGGTCGTCCCGGCCGGTTTTCGGGAAGCGAGGTCGTCCTCGCCGCACTGATATAGTGAGCTCCGCTCCCCGATCAACAAAACACCGGCAGCATTCGGCATGCCGCCGGTTCAGGTTTCACTCGAGACGGATCGGCCGCGCCGGCGGTCTACTTCTCCTTGATGCGCATCGCCTTGACCGGCGGCGCCTTCGGAGCCGGGGCCGCGGCTGGTTTCTTCGCGTCCTTCTTCGGCTTGCGGGGTTCCTTGCCCGCCTTCATCGCACCTTTAGCCATGATTCGCTCCTCCGATTTGTGGGCGCCTCAAGTGAAACAAGAGAAGCGCCGGATCGCAAGAGGCCGTTTGACGCTTCGAAGCCGGCTTCCCGGATGTCAACCGTTTTCCCTTGATCCGCCGGCCCCGAAACAGGTTTCGGCAGTTGGTCCGGCTGTGCGTCACTCTCCTTGAACCTCGGAGCCATTGGCGCATTGTCTGTGGAGCTTCGGTCGGCAGGTCGTTAAGCTCGGCGCTCCAAAGAGGATCGGGAAGCGGATGGCAGGGCACAGCGGCTCGAAAAGGGTGATCTACGCCGCGCTCGCCGGCAACCTCGCGATCGCGCTGACCAAGTTCGCCGCGGCATTCTTCACCGGCTCTTCCGCCATGCTGTCGGAAGGTGTGCATTCGCTGGTCGACACCGGCAACGGCGCGCTTCTGCTCTACGGCATGCGTCGCGCCGCACGCCCACCCGACCGCAAGCATCCGCTCGGCCACGGGCGCGAGCTCTATTTCTGGAGCTTCATCGTCGCGCTCCTGGTGTTCGCGCTCGGCTCCGGCGTGTCCTTCTACGAGGGCATCATCCACATCATGGCGCCCGAGCCGGTCGTCAACGCCAAGGTCAACTACATCGTGCTTGGCCTGTCCTTTTTGTTCGAAGGCAGTTCCTGGCTGGTGGCGCTGAAGGAGTTCCGCCAGCAGAAGGGCAAGCAGGGCTGGTTCCAGGCGGTGCGCCGCAGCAAGGACCCGAGCGTCTACACGGTGCTGTTCGAGGACAGCGCGGCACTGCTCGGCTTGATCGTCGCCTTCGCCGGCATCCTGTCTGCCGAGCTCCTGGAGATCCCCGAACTCGACGGCGCCGGCTCGATCGGCATCGCGATCATCCTTGGCGCCACCGCGATCTTCCTGGCGCGCGAGAGCAAGGGCCTGCTCCTCGGCGAGCCCGCTTCGCCCGAGGTGCAGCGCAAGGTTCTGGCGATCGCTGAGGAAGATCCGGCAGTCCAGCGGGCGAACGGCATATTGAGCGTTCACATCGGCCCGCAAGAGATCGTCGCCGGCTTGAGCATCGAATTCGAGGACCATCTGACCGCGCCCGAGATCGAGGCCTGCGTCGAGCGGCTGGAGGCGCGGTTGAGGAAAGAGATGCCGGAAATCATCAAGCTGTTCGTCAAGCCGCAGGCGACTGGCACATGGGAGCGCAGGCGCAAGGCTATCGCCGAGGCCTCCGAAGAGGATTAGGTTTGAGCGAAGTAACCTTTGGGGAGTAAGCCCGATGAAGATCGACGGCGGGTGCCATTGCGGCGCCATCACCTATGAGGCGGAGGTCGACCCGGAAAAGACCTCGATCTGCCACTGCACGGACTGCCAGCAACTCACCGGCACGGCTTTTCGCGTCACCGTACGGGTGCCTGAAGAAGATTACCGCATCACCAAGGGCGAGCCCAAGGTCTACATCAAGACCGGGTCGAGCGGCGCCAAGCGGGCGCAGGGCTTTTGCGGCGATTGCGGTTCGCACCTATACGCGACATCGGTCGGCGACGGGCCGAAGGTCTATGGCGTCAGGACAGGCACGGCGCGCCAGCGCGACCAGCTGGTGCCGAGGACGCAATACTGGCATCGCTCGGCGCTGCACTGGCTGCCGGAATTCGAGGGCACAAGGGTGGTCGAGGAGCAGTAGGGATCGAGACCTCGGCGAGAGGCGAGACTACTCGCCGTCTTCGACGACCCTGAGCCGCAATTGGCCTGTCTTGGAATCGGCCACGCGCGCGCCGCCTTCGACCTTGGCCGGGCCGCGCGGCGGTTCGGCTTCGCCCTCGCCGAACTCCAGCGCCTCGATCTTCTGGCCGCGCTTGGTGACTTTCGACGTCGAGACGAGGATGTCGTCGATATCCTTGGCCGCCTGGCCGAAATGCGTCTGCAGCCGGCGCACGCGCTCGTCGACGCGCGCCACGTCTTCCATCAGGCGGATGACCTCGCCCTGGATCAGATGCGCCTGCTCGCGCATGCGCGCGTCCTTCAGAATCGCCTGGATGACCTGGATCGACAGCATCAGCAGCGAAGGCGAGACGATGACGACGCGGGCGCGATGTGCCTTCTGCACCACCGCCTCGAAATTCTCGTGGATCTCGGCGAATACCGATTCCGACGGCACGAACATGAAGGCGGTGTCCTGCGTCTCGCCCTGGATCAGGTATTTCTCGGCGATATCGCGGATATGCACCTCGATGTCGCGCCGGAACGCCTGCGCCGCCGCCTTCTGCATGTCGGCGCCCTCGGCGGCGCGGATGGCATTCCAGGCTTCCAGCGGAAACTTGGCGTCGATGGCAAGCATCGGCGCGCCGTTGGGCATCCGCACCAGGCAGTCGGGCCGGCTGCCGTTGGACAGGCCCGCCTGGAACTCGTAGGCGCCGTGCGGCAGGCCGTCGGCGATGATCGCCTCCATGCGCGACTGGCCGAAGGCGCCGCGTGTCTGCTTGTTGGAGAGGATCGCCTGCAACTGCACGACCTGGCCGGCTAAAGACTGGATGTTGCCCTGCGCCGTATCGATCACCGCCAGCCGCTCCTGCAGCTTGGCCAGGCTCTCATGCGTCGACTTGGTCTGCTCGGCCATGGTCTGGCCAAGGCGGCCGGTCATCGCGTCGAGCCTCTGGCCGAGCGACTGGGTGAGTTCCGCCTGCCTGGCGCCGAACACTTCGGCGATCGCGCCCATGCGGCCTTGCATCTCGGCCTGCGCCTGCAGGATGTCGGCCATGCGGGCCTCGGTGTCACGCGCATGGTCGGCCGCTTCGGCCGCCGCCTCCGCGCGCGCCTTGCCCGCGCGCCACAAGGCGACAATGAGCGCCAGGAACAATACCAGCAGCACAACCGCGCCGAAACCGAGCGCTTCACCGAGCGTGATCGTGGTGGCGCCGAGCCGCGCGACCGGTTGCGAAAGGATCGAGGTCATGTCGTTCATGCGGGCAGCATAGCCGATTCGGCCCGCTGAAACAGATCAAAACGTGAACAGGTCGCAGCCGCCCCCGTTGACGCTTTTCCAACGACGTCTTAGGTGAGACGCCATGTCGATCAAGCCGCTCATCATCCTTCCCGATCCCATCCTGCGCCAGGTTTCCAAACCGGTCGAGCGCGTTGACGGCGATTTGCGCAAGCTCGCCGACGACATGCTGGAGACCATGTATGACGCGCCGGGGATCGGGCTGGCCGCGATCCAGGTCGGCGAGCCGCGGCGCTTGCTGGTCATCGACCTCGCCAAGGAAGGTGAGCCGCCCGCGCCGCATGTCTTCATCAATCCGGAAATCCTCGTAAGCTCGGACCAGCGCTCGGTCTATGAGGAAGGCTGCCTGTCGATCCCCGACTACTACGCCGAGGTCGAGCGCCCCGCCGCCGTGCGCGTGAAATATCTCGATCGCGACGGCAAGCTGCAGGAGATTGAGGCCGAAGGCCTGATGGCGACCTGCCTGCAGCACGAGATCGACCATCTCAACGGCGTGCTGTTCATCGACCACATCTCGAAGCTGAAGCGCGACATGGTGGTGAAGAAATTCAAGAAGCTCGCCAGGGAGAAAGCGCCGGGCAAGATGGTGGGCTAGCAGCCCTGCCGGCTTGGGCAGCTTGCCTCAACTATGATATCAACGATATCAGATTTGGAGGCTCTGATGGGCGACATGTTGATCAGAAACATTCCCGAGCCTTTGAAGCGGGAGATCGAGCAGGCGGCGCGAAGCGCTGGCCAGAGCCTGTCCGGCAAGGCGATCGATCTTCTGCGCAGGGGCATAGTCGACGACAGGAAGCCGAAGTCGGATCTTTCCGCCTGGGACGCCGTTCGCTCAGCCTTCGCGGCCGAGAATGCGATCGATGATGAGTTTGCCGGGATATTGGACAAGATCGAAGCGGAACGAAAACGCGATTTCGGCCGTCGGCTCGAGGACTTCGATTGATCGTCCTCGATACCAACATCATCTCTGAAGCAAGCAATGCCGGGGACCCACAACGTCCGGGACTTCGCCGGGCTTGACCTGAAGCTCGTAAATCCGTTTGAAGCGGACGCCTGAAAATAGGATTGCGGGAAAAATGCCCCTTCGCGTCATCTTCATGGGCACGCCGGATTTTTCTGTGCCGACGCTACGCGCCATCGCCGAGGCCGGCCACGAGATCGCGGCCGTCTACACGCAGCCGCCGCGCGCCGCCGGCCGGCGCGGGCTGGAACTGACGCCCTCGCCGGTGCAGCGCGAGGCGGAGCGGCTCGGCCTCGAGGTGCGGACGCCGACGTCGCTGAAAGGCGAGGCCGAGCAGCAGGCTTTTGCCGCCTTGCGGGCCGATGTCGCCGTGGTCGTCGCCTATGGCCTGCTCCTGCCGAAGCCGGTTTTGGAGGCAACCAGGCTTGGCTGCCTCAACGGTCACGCCTCACTTTTGCCGCGTTGGCGCGGTGCTGCTCCCATCCAGCGCGCCATCATGGCTGGCGATGCCGAGACCGGCATGATGGTGATGCGCATGGAAGAAGGTTTGGACACCGGTCCGGTGGCATTGGTTGAAAAATGCGCCATCGGACCCGATATGACCGCCGGCGAGCTGCATGACCGCCTGATGGCTCAAGGCGCCTCGCTGATGGTGCAAGCGCTCGCGCAGTTGGGGATAAATTGTCTGACATTTACCCAACAGGCGACGGAAGGGGTGACCTACGCCCGAAAAATCGATAAATCGGAGACACGCGTAGACTGGACGCGGCCTGCCGGCGAAGTCCACAATCACATCCGCGGCCTCTCGCCCTTTCCGGGCGCGTGGTGCGAGGTCGAAATTGGCGGCCGCATGGAGCGGCTGAAACTGCTTCGCTCGACGCTTTCCGATGGCGTCGGCGAGTCGGGAGGAATTCTCGATGACCGGCTGACGGTCGCCTGCGGGTCAGGCGCGGTCAGGCTGGTCGAAGTTCAACGGGCGGGCGGAAGGCCCGCCGCCGCGCAGGAGTTTCTGCGCGGGGCCAAGATCGAAAAAGGAACGAAACTCAAATGAGCATGATGTCGATACGCGCGGCGACGCCGCGGGATCGCGAGGCGATCCGCCTCGTCGAAGAGCATGCCTTCGGCCAGCGGGCCGAGGCCGGCCTGGTCGACGCGCTGGTCGCCGGCGGCGACACCGTCGTCGAGCTGGTTGCGGAAGAGGACGGCCAGGTCGTCGGCCATATCCTGTTTTCCAGGCTTTTCGTGCAGAACGGCGGCAAGCGCTTCCCGGCGCTGGCGCTGGCGCCGCTGGCGGTCGAGCCGTCCTTCCATGGCACAGGCATTGGCGGCGCGCTGATCCGCGAGGCGCATGTCCGCCTCAAGGAGGCCGGTGAGACGCTGGCCGTGGTGCTCGGCGATCCGGCCTATTACGGCCGCTTCGGTTACACCCATGCCCGCGCCGAAAGGTTCGAGAGCGAGTACCAGGGCGAAGCGCTGCAGGCCCTTGCCTGGGGCGACGCGCCCGAGACCGGCAAGCTGGTCTACGCTTCGGCCTTCACCGCGCTCGCTGCTTAGGCGAGGACCAAAGTAGATCTGGCATGCCGCGTTTTCGGCTCGATATCGAATATGACGGCAGCCAATTCGCCGGCTGGCAGCATCAGGCGGACCAGCCTTCGGTGCAGCAGGCGATTGAGCAGGCGATCGCAAGGTTCTGCGGCGAAGAGGTAAGACTGCGTGCCGCCGGCCGCACCGATGCCGGCGTGCACGCCACCGCCCAGGTGGCGCATGTCGATCTCGCCAAAGCCTGGGCGGGCGACAAGGTGCGCGATGCCCTCAACGCCCATCTGCAGGCGGCCGGCGCGCGCATCGCCATCCTCAAGGCGGGGGTCGTCGCAGACGATTTCGACGCGCGTTTTTCGGCCACAGGCCGCCACTATCTCTACCGCATCCTCAACCGTCGCGCGCCTTCCGCGCTGGAAAAGGGCAAGGTCTGGTGGGTGCCGAAGCGACTCGACGCCGCGGCCATGCACGAGGCGGCGAAGGTGCTGCTCGGGCGGCACGATTTCACCACCTTCCGCTCCACCCAGTGCCAGGCCGAGAGCCCGGTCCGAACGCTGGCGCGTCTCGACGTCAGCCGCGTCGGCGATCTCATCGAGGTGCGGACCTCGGCGCGCTCCTTCCTGCACAACCAGGTGCGCTCGATGGTTGGGTCGCTCAGGCGTGTCGGCGACGGCTCCTGGAGCGCCGCCGATCTCAAGGCGGCGCTCGAAGCGCGCGATCGCGCCGCCTGCGGCCAGGTGGCGCCGCCGGATGGGCTGTTTCTCGTCGGGGTGGACTATCCGGAGACGGACACGGCTGGGTGAAACATCGGTTTCGCGGCCGATGACGCCGGTCAATAGCGTGAGCATTCCTGCTTATGCTGGAGGGAGGTGGCCAATTGTCTGCGTCGACGCCGCCCCTCATCCCCCTACCGGCACCTTCTCCCCGTAAAGTGACTGGGACAAGGAGGCTGCCCGCGGCCTCGGCACCCCTTTCTTGCAACGCTGGAGACTGGCGAAACCGGCGATGAGAGCGCCCCTCTCCCCGTCACGATACGGGGAGAGGATGCCGGCAGGCAGGTGAGGGGCGGCGCCAAACGTCGGACGGGTAAGGACGAGGGCGGAATTCAAATCTGAAGCAATGACACGGATCGAAAAATGTTGGTTCGAGGGATCAGCCCGTCGTGCCGTTCGGAATGTCGATGCCGAGCAGCGCCTGCAGCCCGAACAGGACGATCAGCGAGGCCACGAACATGCCGACGAACACCGCGGTGCCGACGGCAGCTCCCTTGCCGATCGCCGCGTTGGTCATGCGCCAGGTCAGCACCATCGATAGCGCGAACAGAAGCAGCGAGACCAGTCCGCTGACCTCGTTGGTCGAAGGCAGGAAGAGCCTGAGCAATGCCGAAGGCAGCATCAGCCAGGCAATGATCGCGGAGGCCCAGTTGGAGGCGACGACGTAGTGGACGAAGCGGCCGCCGATGCCGGCGCGCGGCGCGACCAGCGCAAGCGCCACCAGCGGCAGCACCCAGGAGCCGATATCAACCGCAGCCAGTCTCAGAAGCATGCCGAGGCGGCCGGCGAATGCGTTCGGATCGCCGATCTCGTTGGCGATGCCGACCCAGCCGACGATCAGCGCAGGCAACGCTACGACGATACCGAAGAAGGAGTTCCAGAAACCGTCCGCCGACAGATCGAGCATGCGCAGCCCGTCGGCCTTGCCGAACATCAGCCGCCAGGCGCCGGCCAGCGAAGCGTAGGTTTCGTCTGCCGAAAGCATGGTCACGCGAGGCCCTGTCCGAACCAGTCTTCGATGAAACGTTCGTAGATTTGGGTCAGCGTCTCGAGGTCGGCAAGCGCCACGCGCTCGTCGACCATGTGCATGGTCTTTCCGACCAGGCCGAACTCGACCACCGGGCAGTAATCCTTGATGAAGCGTGCATCCGACGTGCCGCCGGAGGTCGAAAGCGCCGGCGTCTTGCCGACCACGGCCGCAACCGACGTGCTCAGCGTGTCGATCAGCTTTTCGTCGCGGGTGAGGAAGACATGGCTTGGCCGGTCGCGCCAGACAAGCTCATAGTCAACCGGCGTCTTCTTGCCCGGCCGGTATTTCTTGCGCCCGGCCGCCCGGTCGAGGCGATTGTGGATCTCGGCCTGGATCGTTTCGGCATCCCAAGCGTCGTTGAAGCGGATGTTGAACGTGGCGGTGGCCTTGGCCGGGATGACGTTGGTCGCCGGATTGCCGACATCGATCGACGTCACTTCCAGATTGGTCGGCTGGAAATCCTTCGTTCCCTTGTCGAACACCGGATGGAGCAGCGCGTCGACCAGGCCCATCAGTCCGCGCACCGGGTTGTCGGCAAGCTGCGGATAGGCGGCGTGGCCCTGGCGGCCATTGACGATGACGCTGCCGGAGAGCGAGCCGCGCCGGCCGATCTTGATCATGTCGCCGAGCGTGTCCGGATTGGTCGGCTCGCCGACGATCGAGGCGTCCCATTTCTCGCCCTTGGCGGCCGCCCAATCGAGGAGCTTCGTCGTGCCGTTGATGGCCGGGCCCTCCTCGTCGCCGGTGATCAGCAGCGACACCGAGCCTTTCGGCCCGCCATTCTTGTCGATATGGCGCGCCACCGCGGCGATGAAGCAGGCGATGCCGCCCTTCATGTCGACAGCGCCGCGCCCGTACATCTCGCCATTGGCGATCTCGGCGGCAAAGGGCGGATGCGTCCAGGCCGCCTCGTCGCCGACCGGCACGACGTCGGTATGGCCGGCAAACATCAGATGCGGGCCGTTGCCCGAGCGGCGCGCATAGAGGTTTTCGATGTCCGGCGTGCCGTCTTCCGAGAAGACCGGCCGCTCGACCGAGAAGCCGAGCGGCTTCAGCATGTCCTCCAGCGTCCGCAACGCGCCGCCCTCGGCGGGCGTCACGGAAGGGCAGCGGATCAGGGCGGCAAGGTTCCGGGCGGGGTCGGTCGGCAATTTCATGGGCAAAGCGATAGTCGAAAGCAGTAGGTCTGTCACGCCGGCAGATGATCGTCGGCCATGCCGCCGACAATATGGTTGTCATGTCGTATAGTTGCGAGCCAGGAGGGGGTGATCGCATGGCCAATGCAGCAAAGACGATCGCGATTGCCGGCGCCGGCAGCATCGGCTGCTATGTCGGCGGCTGCCTGGCGCTCGCCGGGCGAAAGGTGAATTTCCTGGGACGCGGCCGCATCGTCGAGGCCATGCGCAAGGATGGGCTTCGGATCAGCGATCTCGACGGCCGCGATCGCCGCATTGACCCCGAGGCGCTCGCGGTCACCGACGATCCCGCGATGGCGCTGCGCAACGCCAATATCGTTCTCGTCTCGGTGA
>NZ_RZSC01000139.1:0-10773 GCF_003998155.1 Mesorhizobium sp. M1E.F.Ca.ET.063.01.1.1 | reverse complement strand
CTCCCCGTCACTATACGGGGAGAAGTGCCCGGCAGAGCGATGAGGGCAGCGCCGACGTCGACAATCAGCGGTCTGAAACGGCGGAAATGAACGGTGAAAATCTCGCAAACGGCAGCCTTCCAAAACCCCCCGTGCCAACGAGCTAGCCGCCATAACTGATGCGCCAGATCGTGCCGTTGCCGTCCTCGGTCAGGATCAGCGCGCCGTCCTTCGCCACGGCCACGCCCACCGGCCGGCCCCAGACCGCGTCGTCCGCGATGACGAAGCCGGTGGCGAAATCCTCATACTCGCCGGTCGGCTTGCCGTCCTTGAACTTCAGCCGCACCACCTTGTAGCCGGTGCGGACATTGCGGTTCCATGAGCCGTGAAGGGTGACGAAGGCGTCGCCCTTGTAGTCGGCCGGAAAATCGCCGCCTTCATAGAAAGCGATGTTGAGCGGCGCCGAATGCGCCTGCATCAATACATCGGGCATGGTGACCTTGCCGGCGAGATCGGGGCGCGCACCCTTGTAGTTTGGATCTTCATTGTTGCCGATGTAGTACCAGGGCCAGCCATAGAAGGCGCCGTCCTTGACGGTGGTGGCATATTCGAAGGGCACGTTGTCGCCGAGCTCGTCGCGCTCGTTGACGACGCACCAGAGCGCGCCCGTCGCCGGCTGCACGGTCATGCCCGAGCAGTTGCGCAGGCCGGTGGCGACCATCCGGCGGTTCTTGCCGTCGGGATCGAAAGCGAGCACGTCGGCGCGGCCTTCCTCCGCGCCCCAGGTGGCGCCGAGCGGCTGAGACCTCGCCCATTCTTCGACGCCGCCTTTCGGGCTGGCGCCCATGTCCTCGGCGATGTTGGAGCCCGAGCCGACCGACAGATAGAGCGTCTTGCCGTCGGGCGAGAAGGTAATGTCCCTCGTCCAGTGATGACTGGCCGGGATCTTGGTGACGACGGTTTCCGGCTTGCCGGAGGCTTCGAGATCGCCATCGCGATAGGCAAAGCGCACGACGCTGTTGCTGTTGGCGACATAGACCCATTGCGGCTTGTCGCCCGGCGGATAGAAGGCGATGCCATAGGGCCGCGTCAGCCCCTTGGCGAAGACTGCTTTCTCGGCGGGTTTCGCGCTGCCCTCGGCAAGTCGGTAGACGCGGATCTGGTTCGCCCTGCTGTCGGCGACGAAGAGATCGCCGTTCGGCGCCACGCGCACGACACGCGGGCTGTCGATGCCGGACGCGACCAACTCGGCCGAAAAGCCGGGCGGGAGGATCGGCTTCGCATCCTCCGGGCGATCGGTGAGACCGCCGCCGTTCGACGCGGATTCGGCGACATTTGGCTGCTGGAGATCGTCCGGCTTGATGAGACGCCGCACCCCTGGACGGTCGGCCTTCCAGTCGCCGAAGGCCTTCCGGCCCGTCAGCAAGGGCTGGTCGGCCTGCTGCGCGAAGGCGCCAGAAGCCAGAAGCAGGGCCATGCCTGCAAGACCGGCGATCCGTATCATGCCGTTCTCCGTCATTCGATCAAGCGCAACAGACAGCAGATATCGGGCAGGCGTCCCGAAATAGAAGCGCGGGCACGCGGATTGACGGGAATTGCCGGCAGATCAGCTTTCCTCGACATCCAGATCGTCGTCGAGCCGCTTTTCCAGCGCGACCAGGTCGGCCGGCAGCGGCAGGCCCATGGCGCGCATCTCCCTGAGCTTCTCGCGCAGCTGCTCCTGCACTTCGTGCTCGTCCTCGGGCTGGTTCACCATCTGCTCGAGCAACAGGCTGATCTGGGCCTTGAACGATTCCAGCGCCATTTCCACCCTCCTTGCGGCGATCCCTGCTTGCGGGCTTCTACCTCAGCATCCGCGAAACCAATTGGGCCGTATAATCGACCATCGGCACGATGCGGGCATAGTTGAGCCGAGTCGGGCCGATGACGCCAAGCGCGCCGACGACGCGCGCGTCCTTGTCGCGATAGGGCGCGACCACGAGCGACGAGCCGGACAGCGAAAACAGCTTGTTCTCCGAGCCGATGAAGATGCGCACGCCAGGGCCTTCCTCGGCAAGGTCGAGAAGCTGCAGCAGCCCGTCCTGCGTCTCCAGATCCTCGAACAGATGGCGCAGCAGTTCGAGGTCGGCCTGGGCGGTGACGTTCTCCAGGAGGTTGGCGCGGCCGCGCACGATGAGACGCGCCGGCAGGCCGCTTTCCGCGCCGGCCCACACCGCGAGGCCCTTCTCGACAAGGTCCTGCGACAGCGTGTCGAGAGCCGCCCTGGTCTCGTCCTTGATGCGGGCGACCTCGATGCGCGCCTCGGCCAGCGTGCGGCCGCGTATATGGGCGTTGAGGAAGTTGGAGGCCTCGTGCAGCTGCGAGATGGTGATGCCGGCCGGCAGGTCGACGACCCGGTTCTCGACGTCGCCGTTCTGCGACACCAGGACGGCGAGCGCCTTCGTGGGTTCGAGCTGGATGAACTCGATATGCTTCAGCGCCACCTCGTTCTTGGCGGCGAGCACCAGGCCGGCGCCGCGCGACATGCCGGACAGCATCTGGCTGGCCTCGGTCAGCATATGCTCCAGCGTCGCGCCCGAGCCAGATGCGCGAACCTGCGCCTCGATGGCGCGGCGCTCCTCGTCGGACAGATCACCGAGCTCCATGAAGGCGTCGACGAAGAAGCGCAGACCGGTCTGGGTCGGCAGGCGGCCGGCCGAGATGTGCGGCGCATAGATGAGGCCGAGATGCTCGAGGTCGCTCATCACGTTGCGGATGGTGGCCGGCGACAGCGACGAGGGCAGGATGCGCGACAGGCTGCGCGAGCCGACCGGCTCGCCGTCGCGCAGATAGGAATCGACGATCCGCCTGAAGATGTCGCGCGAGCGCATGTCGAGTGACTGAAGCACGGGCGGCTGCGAAGCGGGATCCACTGCCTTGTTCATTCCGGCGAAAAACCTCCAACCGAAAGATATAGACCTAGCGGCTGCGGGTGCAACGGCCCATTTTCCTTTGCGCCATGCGCCGCATGCGTCTACAAGCCGCCGACGAATCCGGGAAAAGAACAGAAAGAGCCTCGATGCGCCCCTCCAAACGCCAATCCGACGAAATGCGCGCCATCTCCTTCGAGCGCGGCGTGTCCAAGCATGCCGAAGGCTCGTGCCTGGTGAAGTTCGGCGACACGCATGTGCTGTGCACGGCGAGCCTGGAAGAGAAGGTGCCGGCCTGGATGCGCAATTCCGGCAAGGGCTGGGTGACGGCCGAATACGGCATGCTGCCGCGCTCGACCGGCGAGCGCATGCGGCGCGAGGCGTCGACCGGCAAGCAGGGCGGCCGCACGCTGGAGATCCAGCGGCTGATCGGCCGCTCGCTGCGCGCCGTGGTCGACCTGCAGGCGCTGGGCGAACAGCAGATCACCGTCGACTGCGACGTCATCCAGGCCGATGGCGGCACCCGCACGGCCTCGATCACCGGCGGTTGGGTGGCGCTCTACGACTGCCTGCGCTGGATGGAAGCCCGCCAGATGGTCAGCGTCTCCAAGGTGCTGAGAGACCATGTCGCCGCGATTTCCTGCGGCATCCACGACGGCCAGCCGGTCATCGACCTCGACTATCTCGAAGATTCCTCGGCCGGCACCGACGCCAATTTCGTCATGACCGGCAAGGGCGGCATCGTCGAGATCCAGGGCACGGCGGAGGGCGAGCCCTTCTCCGAAGAGCAGTTTGCCGCGCTGATGACGCTGGCCAAGAAAGGCATTTCGCGGCTGGTGAGCCTGCAGCAGATGGCGGTGGCTTAGGGTTATTGATGAGGTTGGCGATCCTTCGCACCCCCCTCTGGCCTGCCGGCCATCTCCCCCGCAAGGGGGGAGATCGGGCGGCACTTCGGGTTTCGCCAATCTTCACCGTTGAGACGCCGACGGCGGAGCTGCCAATCTCCCCCCTTGCGGGGGGTGAGGAGTGGTCCGCGAAGCGGACGCAAAGCCAATTGCTTGGCTTTGCGAACGACGAACGCCCGAGGCCAGAGGGGGGTGCCTCGTGACGCCCTCTGCGATCCTGGAATCGGCTCTCTACGTCACAGATTTGCAGGCTGCCGAGCAATTCTACCGCGACATCATCGGCCTGGAGCCGCTGGGCAAGGTCGAGGGCCGCCACGTCTTCTTCCGCTGCGGCGACGGCGTGTTGCTGCTTTTCAACGCCGAGGCGACCAAGATCCCGCCGGCGCCTGACGCCAGGCTGAGGGTGCCGCCGCATGGCACGGCCGGAGAGGGCCATCTCTGCTTCACGGCGACGGCCGGTGAGATCGTCGAGTGGCGCAGGCATCTGGCAGCGAAGAACATCGCCATCGAAAGCGATTTCGAATGGCCGCAGGGCGGACATTCGATCTATATCCGCGACCCTTCAGGCAATTCGATCGAGTTCGCCGAGCCAAGGATCTGGGGCCTGTGATGCATTCTCTCAACGGACAGAAGATCGTCGTCGCCAGCCATAACGAAGGCAAGCTGCGCGAATTCGCCGACCTGATGGCGCCGTTCGGCTTCGAGGCGAAATCGGCCAAGGAATATGGCCTGCCGGAACCGGATGAGACCGGCACGACCTTCGAGGAGAACGCCTATATCAAGGCATATGCCGCGGCCAAGGCCACCGGGCTGCCGGCGCTGTCCGACGATTCCGGGCTTTGCGTCGACGCGCTCGACGGCGCGCCGGGAGTCTACACCGCCAACTGGGCCGAGACGCCGGATGGCACACGCGATTTCGGCATGGCCATGCAGCGCACCGAAGTGGCGCTGCAGGAGGTCGGCGCGACCGAGCCGGCGCAACGCACCGGCCGCTTCGTCGCCGTCATCTGCCTCGCCTTTCCGGACGGCGAAGCCGAGTATTACCGGGGCGAGGCGGAGGGCACGCTGGTCTGGCCGCCGCGCGGCACGCTAGGCTTCGGCTATGACCCGGTGTTCCTGCCCAACGGCTTCGACAAGACTTTCGGCGAGATGAGCGCGGAGCAAAAACACGGCTGGAAGCCCGGCCAGGCGACGGCGCTGTCGCACCGCGCCCGCGCCTTCCAGAAGTTTGCCCAAGCCCGCTTGGATTTGGCGCGCTTGGATCTGGCCAGGCTCGGCTCGGAATGATCGGGATCGGCCAAACCATGCCGCTCGACCGCAGCCCCGGCTTCGGCGTCTACATCCATTGGCCGTTCTGCGCGGCCAAATGCCCTTACTGCGACTTCAACAGTCATGTGCGCCACCAGCCGGTCGACCAGGAGCGGTTTGCACGCGCCTTCGCGACTGAGCTCGCAACGATGCGCGCCCGCACCGGGCCGCGCGAGGTGACCAGCATCTTCCTCGGCGGCGGCACGCCGTCGCTGATGAAGCCGGAGACCGTCGCGGCGGTGCTTGAGGCCGTGGCGAATAACTGGACGGTGCCGGCCGGCATCGAGGTGACGCTGGAGGCCAACCCGTCCTCGGTCGAGGCCGAGCGCTTCCGCGGCTATCGCGCGGCCGGTGTCAACCGCGTCTCGCTCGGCGTGCAGGCGCTGAACGACAAGGACCTGCGCTTCCTCGGCCGGCTGCACAATGTCGAGGAGGCGCTGCTGGCAATCGGGCTCGCGCGGGACATATCCCCCCGCCTCTCCTTTGATCTCATCTATGCGCGGCCGGGCCAGACGCCGGAGGCCTGGCGGGCGGAACTCGAAGAAGCGATCGGCCACGCCGCCGACCACCTCTCGCTCTACCAGCTCACCATCGAGGAAGGCACGCCCTTCCACGCGCTGCATGCGGCGCGGAAGTTCATCCTTCCCGACAACGATCATGCCGCCGACCTTTACGCGCTGACGCAGGAAGTCACGGCGGCGCATGGGCTGCCGGCCTACGAGATCTCCAACCACGCGCGGCCGGGCGCGGAAAGCCGGCACAACCTGACCTACTGGCGCTACGGCGAATATGTCGGCGTCGGGCCGGGCGCGCATGGCCGCTTCGTCGAAAACGGCCGCCGCACCGTGACCATCGCGGAAAAGATGCCGGAAACCTGGGCCAATCTGGTCGAGGCCAGGGGCCATGGCGTGACCGGCGGCGAGGTGCTGACGCGCTCGGAAGAGGCCGACGAGTTCCTGCTGATGGGGCTGAGGCTTGCCGAAGGCATCGACCTCGCGCGCTACGAGACGCTTGCCGGGCGCGGCCTTTCGACCGCGAGGCTTTCGGTGCTGCAGGAGGAGGGGCTGGTGGCGCCGGTCGGCAATGCCCGGCTCCGCGCCACGACCGCCGGCATGATCGTGCTCGATGCCGTGGTGGCGGATTTGGCGCGGTGATCTCGCGCCTTCGTCATTCTCGGGCTTGACCCGAGAATCCATGCCGTGACCTATGCGAAGGGCGCGGCGGAGCAGAATTCCGCACCGTTGGTGGCGCTTCGATGTAACGGCATGGATTCCAGGGTCTGCGCGCGTCGCTTCGCTCCTTGCTTCGCCCTGGAATGACGAGGCGCGAGGATCGCGAAGGTTGCTGGTTATCTTAAGCGTCGTGCTTCTGGCGGGGCTTGCCGCGGGTCTTTTCGCCATGCGCTTCGCCGTTGCGGGCGGGCTTCTCTTCGGCCTTGTCGCGGCGAGCCCCTTGCTGGGCGGCGATCGGATGTGGGGGAGTGCCCTCGCGGGCGGTTTTGCTTTCAAGTCGGCTGATGAAAATATCGAAGCGATTGGGCATCGTCCGGTCCTGCCTCCTCCGGGGAATCAGGGATTAAATCGACCGGTGCCGGTTTCGTTCCTCACTGTGGCGAAGGCATGGCGATTTCCTTACCCCGACTTCACGTTTTGCAACCGGCCGTGAGCCGTGCCAAACAAGGTGGGTAGAGAGGGGTATCCGGTGACCGGCGACAAACGCAGCTACCTGATCGGGCAGACCGAGATCGCGGCGCGGCCGCTCGCGCCGGCGCTCTATCTGGTGGCGACGCCGATCGGCAATCTGGCCGATATCACGCTGCGCGCGCTGGAGACGCTGGCCGCGGCCGATATCGTCGCCTGCGAGGATACCCGCGTCTCGCGCGTGCTGCTCGAACGCTACGGCATCCGCCGCCGCACCACGGCCTATCACGAGCACAATGCCGGCGAGGCCGGGCCAAAGCTGATCGAGGCCCTGGCGACCGGGCAGAGCGTGGCGCTGATCTCTGACGCCGGCACGCCGCTGGTCTCCGATCCCGGCTACCGGCTGGTCGGCGAAGCGCTGGAGCGCGGCATCCGCGTCGTGCCGGTGCCGGGGCCTTCGGCGGCACTTGCCGCGCTGACCGCGTCCGGCCTGCCGTCCGATGCCTTCCTGTTCGCCGGTTTCCTGCCTGCGAAAGCCGGTCAGCGGCTGACGAAGCTCGAAAGCTTCAGGCAGGTGCCGGCGACGCTGATCTTCTTCGAATCGCCGCGCCGGCTGGCCGAAACGCTTGCCGCGATGGTCGAGGCGCTCGGCGGCACGCGCAAGGCCGCGATCGGCCGCGAGCTGACCAAGACCTTCGAGGAGATGCGAACGGGCACGCTCAATGAGCTTGCCGAGCACTACGCGGCGGCCGACACGCCGAAGGGCGAAATCGTCGTCTGCGTCGGTCCGGCGGAAGCCACGGCGGACCAGCCAGCCGACATCGACCGGCTGCTGTTGTCTTTGGCCACCGAAATGCCGGCATCCAAGGCGGCGGCCGAAGCGGCGAAGATGACCGGCGGTCAGAAGCAGGCGCTCTACCGGCGGCTCCTGGAACTCAGGGACAGACCATGATCCCGAAAAGTGGGGACCGGTTTTTGCATTCGCTGACCTTCGGTTCGGAAAAGATCATGGTCAAACAAAGAGAAGACAACGGTGGCTGAGCGCAGCGTCGGCCATCGGCGCAAGGCCTATCGGCGCGGCCATCGCGGCGAATGGCTGGCGGCGCTGGCGCTGATGCTGAAAGGCTACCGGATTCTTGCCCGCCGCCATCGCACCAAGCTCGGCGAGATCGACCTGATCGCCAGGCGCGGCGACCTCGTGCTGTTCGTCGAGGTCAAGGCACGCCGAACGTTGATGGAGGCGATGGAAGCGATCGCTCACGCGTCGGAACGACGCATCGAGAGTGCGGCCGATCTCTGGCTGTCGCGCCAGCCGGATTATGGCCGGCTGTCGGTGCGATTCGACATGGTGGCTGTGCTGCCCTGGCGCTGGCCGGTGCACGTGGAGAATGCTTTTTATGGGAGGAATTGAGGGGCTCAGCCGGACCCTCGCGAAATGCTGGCGGGACAGCACCCCCCTCTGTCCTGCCGGACATCTCCCCGCAAGGGGGGAGATCGGACGTCACCGCGGCTCTCGCCAATTGTGGACATCGCAGAAGGGCGCGGCGCCTAAGCTGCCAATCTCCCCCCTTGCGGGGGAGATGGCCGGCAGGCCAGAGGGGGGTTGGCGGGAACTCGACGAAGTGGTGCGGGCGAAGCCCGCCCTCATCCCCATACCATCAGCGCGACCAGCCCGACCGCGCCAACCACAAGCCGCCACCAGCCGAACAGCGAGTAGCCCTTGCGCGAGACGAAATCGAGCAGGAAGCGCACGACGATCAGCGCGCTGACGAAGGCGGCGACGAAGCCGACGGTGATGATCGGCAGGTCGGCCGAGGTCAGCACGTTGCGGTTCTTGAACAGGTCGAAGGCGAAGGCGCCGACCATGGTCGGCATGGCGAGGAAGAAGGAAAACTCCGCCGCCGCGCGTTTCTCCACGCCGAGAAGCAGCGCGCCGACGATGGTGGAGCCGGAGCGCGAGGTGCCGGGGATCAGCGACAGGCACTGGAACAGGCCGATCTGCAGATAGAGCCGGGTCGGGAAGCGCTCGACGTCGCGATAGACCGGCTTGAGGTTCATGCGGTCGACGGCAAGCAGCACCACGCCGCCGATGATCAGCATGATGCAGATCAGCCGCGGCGATTCGAACAGGAAGGTCTTGATGAAATCATGCGCCAGCGCGCCGATGACCGCGGCCGGCAGGAAGGCAATCAGGATGCCGATGACGAAATGCCGGGTCAGGCGGTCATGCGGCAGGTCGAGCAGCATCTTCCAGAGGCGGTGGAAATAGACGCTCAAGATCGCGAGAATCGCGCCGAGCTGAATCAGGATCTCGAAAGCCTTGCCGGTGGAATGGAAGCCGAGGAAATGGCCGGCGAGCAGGATGTGGCCGGTCGACGACACCGGGATGAACTCGGTCAGGCCCTCCAGCAGCCCAAGCAGCAGCGCTTCGACGATGGTCTGGCTTTCCATGGCAACCTCAGGATTTCGGGGATAGCTGAAGACAACGGCTTGCTTGTCACGGCGCGGAAGTCCCCCTATAGGTCGCAACACCGTGACGGCCGCATGACGGGCCGCCAAGACTTACCGGCGCAGGAGGCGATTCGCCAGTGCGCCCTATCATCGCGGAACCATGCTGACGCTTTTCCACCATCCGATGTTCGCCACCTGCCGCTTCGTGCGCCTCGCCTTCGGCGAGTATGGCGAGGAGCTGGCGCTGATCGAGGAGAAGCCCTGGACGCGGCGCAAGGAGTTTCTGGCGCTGAACCCGGCGGGCACGCTGCCGATCCTGCTTGCCGAAGGCGACGTGCCGATCGTCGGCGCCATGGTGATCGCCGAATATCTCGACGAGACGCGCGGGGTGCTCAAGCGCGACAAGCGGCTGTTTGCCGAAGATCCGATGCAGCGCGCCGAAATCCGCCGGCTGACCGACTGGTATCTCGCGAAGGCCGAAAGCGAGGTCACCCGCCATCTGGTGCGTGAGCGCGTGCTGAAGCCGGTCATGCCGGAAACGGCGGGCGGCGGCTCGCCCGATTCGGCGGCGATCCGCGCCGCGCGCGCCAACATCCGCCAGCACATGAAATACACCAATTGGCTCGCCGGAACGCGCCATTGGCTGGCCGGCAACAAGGTGACCTATGCCGACCTCGCGGCGGCGGCGACGCTTTCGGTGCTCGACTATCTCGGCGAGATCGACTGGCGCGAGCATGCCGCCGCGCGCGAATGGTATACGCGGGTGAAATCAAGGCCGTCGTTCCGGCCGCTGCTCACCGACCGGGTGCGCGGCCTGTCGCCGGTATCGCATTATGCGGACCTCGACTTCTGACAGACTGCGCGCCCTGATCGACGCGGAGGCGCGCCGCGCCGGCTTCGATGCCGTCGCCGTCACCACGCCGGATGCGATCCCGGAGGCGCCCGCGCGCCTGGCGGAATTCGTCGCCGACGGTTTCCACGGCTCGATGGACTGGATCGCCGAGACGTTTCAACGCCGAGCCGAGCCCTCGGCGCTGTGGCCGGAAGTGCGCTCGATCATCGTTGTGGCGATGAATTACGGCCCGGACCGCGATCCGCGCGATGTGCTCCAAAAACGCGATCGCGGCGCCATCTCGGTCTATGCGCAAAACCGCGACTATCACGACGTGATGAAGGGCCGCCTGAAGGAGATCGCCGGCAAGATCGTCGCGCGTGCCGGCGGCGACGTGAAGGTGTTCGTCGACACGGCCCCGGTCATGGAAAAGCCGCTGGCGGAAGCCGCGGGCCTCGGCTGGCAGGGCAAGCATACCAATCTGGTCAGCCGCGCGCATGGCTCATGGCTCTTCCTCGGCACCATCTTCACGACGGCCGAGCTCGAACCGGACAAAGCGGAAATCGACCATTGCGGCTCCTGCCGCGCCTGCCTCGACGCCTGCCCGACCAATGCCTTTCCAGCGCCCTACCGGCTCGACGCGCGGCGCTGCATCTCCTACCTCACCATCGAGAACAAGGGGCCGATCCCACTCGAATTCCGCGAGAAGATCGGCAACCGCATCTATGGCTGCGACGACTGCCTGGCCG
>NZ_RZSC01001399.1:0-717 GCF_003998155.1 Mesorhizobium sp. M1E.F.Ca.ET.063.01.1.1 | reverse complement strand
CACCGGGGCCGCGGCCAAGGGGCGCAAGGGGTTGATCGAGAGCGCCGACGGCGGCACGCTGTTCCTCGACGAGATCGGCGATATGCCCTACCCGCTGCAATCGCGGCTGCTGCGCGTGATCGCCGAGCGCGAATTGATCCCGGTCGGCGGCATCGCGCCTCGGCCTGTCGACATCAAGATCATCTCCGCCTCGCATCATGACCTGCGCAAGCTGGTCGCCGAGGGCCGTTTCCGCGAAGACCTGTTCTACAGGCTGAACGCCGCCTCGCTTGCCTTGCCGGCGTTGCGCGAGCGCACTGATTTCGAATGGCTGCTCGACCGGCTGGTAAACGAACGCGCGCGCCTTGCCTGCCGGCCGGCAAGACTGTCGCCGGCGGCGCGGCTGGCGTTGATCCGCCATGGCTGGCCCGGCAATATCCGCGAGCTCGTCAACGCCGTCGATCTGGCGGTAGCGCTTTGTGACGACGGCACGATCCAGCCCGCCGACCTGCCCGATTTCGCACATGCGGCGCCAGCGGCCATGCCGGCCAGTGTCGTTGCGCTGCGGCCGCCCTCGCCTGAGGAAGAGCGCGCGGCACTGTTGACTGCACTGGTGGCGGCGGGCTGGAATATTTCCGGAGCCGCCCGGCGTCTCGGCGTCGACCGTACCACCGTGCATCGCCGCATGAAGCGCCTGCGGCTGGAAGCGCCGAACTAACGTTGCGGCGGCTGTGGCAC
>NZ_RZSC01001398.1:0-720 GCF_003998155.1 Mesorhizobium sp. M1E.F.Ca.ET.063.01.1.1 | reverse complement strand
GCCATGGCTTCGAGATTGCGGAAATCGAAAAACCGCTCTATTGAGCGCTCGGCCGATTGAGGGCGGCCATCCACGTCACGTTCCACAGGTCGCCCCATGCCCGATGAATTCTCGCGCATCATCGCATTTCTTGCCGTCGTAATGGCCCTGCTGTTCGCCGGCATTCATTTCCACCACGGCAACATCCTGGCCACGCTCTACTTCATGACCGGAGCCATACTGGTGACGGCGGTGACGCATTTGAACGTGCGCCGAGGGCTGATCTGAGCGTCAGCAGCGTCCAGATTTGGAAAGATTTCGCAGGGCCAAACCATCCAACATTCTCAGACAGTTGGATGGTGGGCGATGCAGGGATTGAACCTGCGACCCCACCCGTGTGAAGGGTGTGCTCTCCCGCTGAGCTAATCGCCCGCTCGTTGCCCGAAGGCCGAAGCGAGCCGCGATATAAGGGAGGCGGGCGCGCGAAGTCAAGGCAATGTGCCGACGATCTTCAGATCGAATTTTCCTAGGCCCCGGCAGGCCGGAAAAGCCGGAACTCAGCGCGCCGCCGCGATCAGCCGCTCGGCAAGATCCGGCGTCAGCGTGTCGAAATGCGAGATCACCAAAGTCGGCTCGAACTCGCGCACATGGCGGTCCGTATAGCCGAAATCCACCGCCACCACCGGAATGCCGGCCGCCTTGGCGGTGTCGATATCGGTCTGCGAATCGCCGACCATCAGG
>NZ_RZSC01001397.1:0-720 GCF_003998155.1 Mesorhizobium sp. M1E.F.Ca.ET.063.01.1.1 | reverse complement strand
GCTAAAGGCGGCCCGTTGTGGGCGCCTTCGCACTGGCGATCATGTTCAAGGGCGACGAGAACCTGCTCGTCGGCGCCCGCAACGGTCCGCCTTTAGCCGTCGGCCATGGCGACGGCGAGATGTTTTTGGGCTCGGACGCCATCGCGCTGGCGCCCTTCACCAATTCGATCACCTATCTGGAGGACGGCGATTGGGCGGTGGTGCGCCGCAACAGCGTCGAGATCTACGACATCGACGGCAACAAGGTCGACCGCAAGCGGCAGCAGTCGCTGTCGACCAGCTTCATGGTCGACAAGGGCAACCGCCGCCATTTCATGGAAAAGGAGATCCATGAGCAGCCGGAGGTGATCTCGCACACGCTGGCGCATTATGTGGATTTCGTCTCCGGCATCTCCAGGCCGCTTGAACTGCCGTTCGACTTTGCCCGGATCGGCCGGCTGGCGCTCTCGGCCTGCGGCACCGCCTATCTGGCCGGGTTGATCAGCAAATACTGGTTCGAGCGCTATGCGCGGCTGCCGGTCGACATCGACGTCGCCTCGGAATTCCGCTACCGCGAGATGCCGCTGTCGGCCACCGATGCGGCCTTCTTCATCTCGCAGTCGGGCGAGACCGCCGACACGCTGGCCTCGCTGCGCTATTGCCGCAAGGCCGGCATGAAGATCGGCGCGGTCGTCAACGTGCGGGAATCGACCATGGCGCGCGAATCCGACGTCGTGCTGC
>NZ_RZSC01001396.1:0-720 GCF_003998155.1 Mesorhizobium sp. M1E.F.Ca.ET.063.01.1.1 | reverse complement strand
AGCCCGGAGCTCGATGCGACAAAGTCTATTCGACCGGTTTCACGGTTTCCGTCGGCGGCTTCTGGTTGCCCCAGAAGGCGGGATTGTCGACGTTGTCCTTGGTGATCGCCGCGCCCGGGATCTTGATGTTCGGGCCCCAAGCTTCCTTGGTCACGATCGACTTCAGGCCAAGCACGTCATAGTCGCCGGGCTTGATCTCCTGCTTGTTGGCGACCTTGTCCATGAACATGGCGACCGCGGCGGCCTGCGCGTAGAGCGGCTGCTCGACCTCGACGTTGAGCCAGCCCTTGCGGATCAGGTCGAGGCCGACCGGCGCGCCGTTCGAGCTCATCAGCATGACGTCTCCCGGCTTCTTGCCGGCGGCTTCCAGCGAAGCGACTGCCGCAACCGAAAGATGGGCGGCGTGGCTGAAGATCAGGTCGATGTCCGGATTGGCCAGCATCTGGTCGGCGACGATCGTGCCGGCGTTGCTCGCTTCCCATTGCATGGCCGGCAGCGAGATGATCTTGACGTCCGGAAACGCCTTCACTTTCTCCTCGAAGCCCTTCTGGATGTCGAGGGTGTAGGGATCGCCGGGATCGCCGAGCACCTGCAGAACCTTGCCCTTCACCGAGCCGTTCTTGGCCTTCAGCAGCGCTTCGGCCTGGTCGGCCGCGATGTGGCCGATCTCGACTGTTCCCGCCACCGAGGTGAAGTCGGACGGAGTGGCGGTGATCTGGC
>NZ_RZSC01001395.1:0-720 GCF_003998155.1 Mesorhizobium sp. M1E.F.Ca.ET.063.01.1.1 | reverse complement strand
GGCCGAATGTGAAAAAATGGCGATGTGAGCGAAACGGCGGCAACCCCACTTCTTACGTCTTTTCGCTGAAGGGCATTTCGGCGGCGCTGTCCTCGATCGCCAAGTGTAAATAGCGAAAAGCCAATCTGACGATTAGGCCGGGCCTCCAAGCCCGGCCTTTTGCTTTCATCCCACCGGCTTGCCGCCGTTTCGCTCACATCGCCATTTTTTCACATTCGGCCTGGGCCTTCTTGGTCGACGTGTCGATCACGTAGGCTTTGCCCTTGGCGTCGGTGATCATCATCATGCAATGCTTGAGTGGCTTCGCCGTCTTCATCATTTCGGCGCCCATCTTCGCGTCAGGCGTCATGGTGCCCATATGCCCGTCGGGCATGATCGCCGTCACTTGCCCGCCCTTCATCATGGTCATCGTTCCCATCGCGTCCTCGGCAAGCGCCGGCGAGACGGACAGGCCGACAAGGCCGGCAATCGCTACAAGCTTGATCGAATGCATTCTGCTCACTCCCGTTTTGCGGGGGGCACAATTGCCCCTTTCAGGGTTCGCTGCGGGTTGGCGAAGCGTTACACCAACACGACTATGTGATCGGGCTGAGGACGGCGCGCAGGTCAGCGGTCACCGCCGAAGAGCGGATACTCAAGAGTAACGTCGTTGCCGATCGGCGCCTCTCCCTTCTCCCCTTGTGGGAGAAGGAAAGCCCGGCCCCATGACTCCGCCTGCAA
>NZ_RZSC01001394.1:0-721 GCF_003998155.1 Mesorhizobium sp. M1E.F.Ca.ET.063.01.1.1 | reverse complement strand
GCCCCAGGCGACAGCGTCGTGGCGGGCGGTGCCGGCACGCGGCTGCATCAGTCCGCCAAGCACGGGGAAGCGCGCCGAACCCGAGACGTCCAGCGCCGGGACAAGCCGCTTGATCTGGTCGATGCTCATCAGCTCCGCGTCGACGCCGAGATGGCGCATGGCATTGCCGCGCCGGGCGTAGTCGTCGAGCTGGGCCGGCGTATGCGCGAGGTTGAGGCAGCCGCGCTGCGAGAACATGACGTTGTAGTTGAGGTCGTGCGACAGGTTCTCCCACAGCTTCATCGAATGTTCGTAGAAGCGGGTGTTCTGCGGCAAGAGATAGTTGGAGCGCACCGCGGTGGTGTTGCGGCCGACATTGCCGGAGCCCAGCCAGCCCTTTTCCAGCACCGCGACATTGGTGATGCCGTGTTCCTTGGCAAGATAATAGGCTGTTGAAAGGCCGTGGCCGCCGCCGCCGATGACGATCACGTCATAGGACGCCTTGGGGGCCGGCTTGCGCCAGGCCGGCTTCCAGTCCTTGTTGCCGGTCAGCGCGTTCTTGAGCAGCGAAAAGGCTGAGTATTCCGCCATTCTTCCTATCGTCCTTTTGGTGCGAGGCGGCAGACTATAGAGCAGGCGGGAAGCGCAAAGCCAAGATTGCGCCATCGCTTTTCGACAGGCCGACTCCGATCCGCGTCGTCGGGCACTGATGGAGACGGCTTGCCGCCAGATATACCGGTCT
>NZ_RZSC01001393.1:0-723 GCF_003998155.1 Mesorhizobium sp. M1E.F.Ca.ET.063.01.1.1 | reverse complement strand
TTCCGGCGAGCCGACCCCGGGCGTGAGCTTCCTGGGCTTTGTCGGCGTCGACAAGACCGCCGTCGACTTCGCGGTGCTCGGCTCGATCAATCTTCGGCCGCTGCTTGAGGTCCGCCTTCCGCTGGTCGGGCATTATCCGGTCAGCGGGGATACCAGCGACTGGTACACCTATCTGGGGGCCGACGGCTACGACGGGCAGGGCCGCAAGGTCGGCCCCGTCTCGGCAAAGGTGCTTCCGGACATCCTCGACATCGGCGCCGACGCCTACCTCATGGTCCGCGGCAAGGGGATCGAACACTGGCCGGTCCAGGCGCCGTTCATCGACCTCGATCAAGGTTTCATCATTGCTTTCGGCTTCTCGCTGCACCAGCAGTTCGGCATGCGGCCGGTCGCGTGGGCCGATCTCTATCTCGGGCTCGACCTGATGCTCGTGCCCAGCCCGCTGATGTTCGCCGGGCTCGGCCAGGCCAGCGGATCGCTCCACCTTGGACCGTTCTCGCTCGGGGTAAGCGCCCAGGCCAAGTTCCTCGCCGTCTCGAACGACGTCTACCTCTGGGTGCAGGTCACCGGCCGGATCGAGCTCTTCTTCTTCGATGTCGAGGGAACGGTAACGATCACTTTCGGCGGCAAGGAACCCAAGCCCTTTTTGCCCAAGGCGGACCAGCATCCGCTCGACCGTTTCGAGGAAGTCCAGCTGGGCGGCGGGACCACGGAGCGTCGGCG
>NZ_RZSC01001392.1:0-726 GCF_003998155.1 Mesorhizobium sp. M1E.F.Ca.ET.063.01.1.1 | reverse complement strand
CGTCTATCCGATCGGCCAGGCTTGCGCCAAGGGCGGCGGGGCTCCGACCATCCGCGTCGAGAAGACCGGCGACAGCGAATGCCAGCCCGGCCAGCCCTGCTCCTTCGAGATCACCATCACGAACGATGGGCCGAGCGCCTTCTCCGGTCCGGTCCGGATCGGCGATGCGATCGGCGTGGAAGGACTGGGCAGGCTGGAAGGCGTCGAGATCACGTCGATCGAGCCGCCCTTCGGCTGCTCGCCCGAACCGACGACGCTGCCTTTGTCCTGCATTGCCAACCTGACGCTCGGCGCCGGGGAAAGCCACGTGCACAATGTCACCGTGGTCATCCCCGATGACGGCCGCCTGGCCAATCTGCAGGGCACGGTCAACGGTCAGAACTGCGTTGGCGTCCTGTCCCCGGATACGCGGGTGCAGGGCGGCGGCGACGTGCTTTCCGGCGATCAGGCCAACATCCAGGGCAATCGCGGCAGGGCCTATGCGTGCCATCCCTTCACCATCAGGAACGAGGTGAAGAAGCAGTGCTCGGCAGGTTTCGTCATGAACGATGCCGGCCGCTGCGTCTGCCCTGAAGGCACCACCTACCGCAACGGCCAGTGCACGGGCGGCGGCGTCATCGTCGAGCCGAAGCCCAAGCCCTGCGTGCTGCTCAAGGGCCAGATCCGCACCGAGGACGGGCGCTGTGTCTGTCCGCGCGGAACCGAGCTCGAGAACGGCGCCTGCGT
>NZ_RZSC01001391.1:0-728 GCF_003998155.1 Mesorhizobium sp. M1E.F.Ca.ET.063.01.1.1 | reverse complement strand
GCCCTTCAGGACATTGGCGAGCGGATGGATCGCATCCGCGGCATCAAGGGCCGGCCCTCCGGCCTGCTCAGGATCAACGCCTCCAACATCGCGATCCCTTTGGCGGTCACGCCCGTTGTGGCGGCCATGGCCGAGCGCTATCCCGATGTGACGGTCGAGGTTTTCGCCGAACAGGGTCTTGTCGATATCGTCGGAGAAGGTTTCGACGCCGGCATCAGGCTGGGCGAGATGATCGCGCAGGACATGGTCACCGTGCGGCTCACGCCGCCCTTCAAGGCCGTGGTCGTCGCGTCACCCGCCTATATCGGAAAACACGGCCGTCCGCGCGACGTGGCCGACCTCGCGAACCACAATTGCATCGGCTACCGGCTCGTCCGCTCTGGCGGACTCTATCGCTGGGATCTGAACGAGGACGGCAAGGATGTCGTTGTCGAGACGCGCGGCACGGCCGTCGTCACCGATTCGCTTGGCGCCATCGATCTGGCGCTTGCCGGCGTCGGGCTCGCCTATGTCTTCGAGCCGCTGGTGCGCGCCGATCTTGCCGCCGGTCGCCTGGTCCAGGTCCTGCCGAAGACGGCGATCGAGGAGCCGGGCCTCTTCCTCTACTTCCCGCGCCGGGCCTCGATGGCGCCGAAGCTCAGGGCCTTTATCGACACCGCACAAGAAATCGGCCGGGCATCCATGCGGACACCCGGCCGAGCTGCCTGAGCTGTTTGGCCCTACTTTTC
>NZ_RZSC01001390.1:0-728 GCF_003998155.1 Mesorhizobium sp. M1E.F.Ca.ET.063.01.1.1 | reverse complement strand
GTGCTGATGCATTCGAGCCGGCCGTCACCGAGGTGTCCCAGTGAGGGTGACGGCCGGCTCGAATGCATCAGCACCCCGCACAAGGTCAGCACGTTGGGCTGGCCGGCTTGTAACGGATCGTTAGCGAGCCGTCTTGCGCAGTTGCCCGGGCTGCGGCGGCGACCTGCGCACCATGGGAGTGAAGATAGCGAGAAGATGCTCGATCTGGTCTCCCAGGCCTGGTAGAAAATCGAGACCGTTCGATCCAAGCACAGCTGCCGGACCTGCGATAAAATCATTCAGGCGTCGGCACCAGTTAAGGCCATTGCACGCGGCAAGCTCAGCTATGCCGCGCTCGCCCATATCATGACGGCCAAGTGGGGTTATCATCTGCGGTTCTACCGTCAAGTCCAGATGATGGCAGAAGGGGCGTCGGTATCGAGCGATCCACGCTTGCGCGCAGCGCCGGCTACGCCGCCGCCTTGCTCGATCCGTCGGCCATACCCTCACCAAATTCACACACGCAGCTTCCGATCCTGGCGCCCAGCACTGGCAAGACACAATGGCGGGCTCTGAGTTTGTCGCCGACCATCGAAACTCGGGTTCGCAGGAGCCGCCAATCGCCTGGTGTCATCGACGCTTGCTAAAATTTAGCGGCCAAGTTGGTCTGGAGCCAGTAACGGCTGCGGCACAGCGGGGGCTTTCCCGAGAAGGTCGGCAAACTGGGCCTCAATGTTAATAAGGTGGAT
>NZ_RZSC01000138.1:0-10828 GCF_003998155.1 Mesorhizobium sp. M1E.F.Ca.ET.063.01.1.1 | reverse complement strand
TATCAAGGTCGACTATGTCGACGGCTCCGATCCAGACGCTGTCGCGGCGGCGCTTCCCGGCGCCAAGCTGCTCTATCTCGAAAGCCCGACCTCCATGATGTTCGAGCTGCAGGACATCGCGCACCTGACCCGGCTGGCGAAGGAACAGGGCATTGTCACCTCCATCGACAATTCCTGGGCCACGCCGGTATTCCAGAAGCCGATTGCGCATGGCGTCGATCTGGTGCTGCATTCGGCCTCGAAATATCTCGGCGGTCACAGCGACACCGTCGCCGGCGTGGTGGCTGGGTCCGCCGCGCACATCAAACACATCAACGAGCAGACCTATTCCTCGCTCGGCGGCAAGCTCTCGCCGTTCGAGGGCTGGCTGCTCTTGCGCGGCCTGCGCACCCTGCCGTTGCGCTTGCCGCATCACATGAAGAGCGGGCTGACGCTTGCCGAGCGGCTCAAGGCGTATGGCAAGGTCGAGCGGGTCAACCATCCCGCCTACTCCAATCACCCCGGCAAGAAGACGCTTGCCGGCTATGCCGGACTGTTCTCCTTCGAGGTCACGGAGGATGTTGACATTCCTGCTTTCGTCGATGCGCTGAAGCTTTTCCGCATCGGCGTCAGCTGGGGCGGCCATGAAAGCCTGGTCGTGCCGGCAAAGGCCTCGCTCGAGCAGACGCCGGGTCTGAATTCGATGGCGCGCTTCGGCGTCAGCCCCCGAACCATCCGCTTCAATGTCGGATTGGAAAATGTCGAGGATCTCTGGGCGGACGTCGTCCAGGCCTTCGACAAGTCAAAAAAATAACTGTTCAAAATGGGAGTCCTGAACATGAAAAGACTGACGCTGATGCTTGCCGCCGTTGCCGGCCTGGCGATCTCCGCCAGCGGTGCGCTGGCCGACACCACGATCAAGATGGTCGAGGTCATCACCAGCCCGCCGCGCACCGAATTCCTGAAGAAGCAGATCGCCGAATTCGAAGCCGCCAACAAGGGCATCAAGGTCGAGCTCGTCTCGCTGCCCTGGGGCCAGGCCTTCGAAAAATTCCTGACCATGGTCCAGGCTGGCGATACGCCTGACGTCGTCGAGATGCCGGAACGCTGGATGGGCCTCTATGCCAACAACGGCCAGCTCGAGGATCTCGGCCCATATATGGCCAAGTGGGACGACGCCAAGACGCTCGGCGACCGCGCCAAGCAGTTCGGCTCGACCGTCAACAACACCCAGTTCATGATCCCCTACGGCTACTATGTGAACGCGTTGTTCTGGAACAAGAAGCTGTTCAAGGAGGCTGGCCTCGACCGTCCGCCGGCAACCCTCGACGAGTTCGTCGAGTTCTCCAAGAAGATCTCGGCCATCCCCGGCAAATACGGCTACTGCCTTCGCGGCGGCCCCGGCGCCTTCAATGGCATGCACATGTTCATGAACATCGCCGACGGCAAGGGCGGCTATTTCACCGACGACGGCACCTCGACCATCAACGACGAGGGCTCGGTCAAGGGCCTGCAGATGCTGGCCGACATGTACAAGAATGGGCTGGCGCCGAAGGATGCGGTGAGCTGGGGCTTCAATGAGACGGTGACCGGTTTCTATTCCGGCACCTGCGCCATGCTCAACCAGGATCCCGACGCGCTGCTCGGTATCGCCGACAAGATGAGCGCTGACGACTTCGCCGTGGCTCCGCTTCCCGTGGGACCGAGCGGCAAATCCTATCCGACGCTGGGCTATGCCGGCTGGGCGATGTTCGCCAATTCCCAGCACAAGGACGAGGCCTGGAAGCTGATGGCGACGCTCTTGTCGCCCAAGGACAATCTGGAATGGGCCAAGGAAGTCGGCGTCGTCCCGATCCACAACGGCGCCGACCAGGACGCTCACTTCAAGACGGAGCAGTTCAAGGGCTGGTTCACCGAGCTCAGCGACAGCTCCAAATATGAAATGGTGACCCCGCCGACCCATCTCGAGAACCTCGGCAACTTCGTCGACCAGGTGGCGATCAAGAACTTCCAGGAAGTGCTGCTCGGCCAGAAGCCGGCCAAGCAGGTGGCTGACGAATGGGCTGCGTTCCTGACTAAGGAACAACAGGCCTGGCTGGCCAAGAATAAGAAGTGACGCCCTCTCTGCCTTCTCCCCGTTAACGGGGAGAAGGTGGTCCGAAGGACCGGATGAGGGGCGGCGCCAGCATTTCATAAGTTCGCGCTGCCCCTCATTTGCCTGCCTGTTGGCACGCCGGCCCCCACCTTTCACCGCGAGCCCCGTATGACCTACGCAGTGTCCGAAATCCGATCCGCCGGCCGGCCGCGGAAGAAGCGGCTGAGCAAGGCCGCGATCGAGCCATGGCTCTATCTTTCGCCGGCTATCGTCCTGCTGGTCGTGGTGCTCCTGGTGCCGCTGATCATCGGCATCAGCTATTCCTTCCGCAAATTCTCGGCCTTCAAGTCGGAATATGTCGGCCTTGGCCAATACGAGGCGATGTTGTCCGACCAGGTGCTCGGCCAGGCTCTCGTCAACACGCTATGGTGGACCGTCGCCAGCCTGTTCTTCCAGTTCTTCCTCGGGCTAGGTCTGGCGCTGCTGCTCGACAAGCCGTTTTACGGCCGCAGGATCGTGCAGGCGGTGGTGTTCCTGCCCTGGGCGGTGCCGTCCTTTCTGTCGGGTCTCACCTGGGCCTGGCTGTTCAACCCGATCATCGGGCCGCTGCCGCACTGGCTCTTCGCGCTTGGGCTGAAGGCCGAGCCGACCAATGTGCTCTCCGATCCGGCCACCGCCATGTGGGGGCCGATCGTCGCCAACATCTGGTTCGGCATCCCCTTCTTCGCCATCACGCTGCTCGCCGCGCTGAAGTCGATCCCGTCCGAGCTGCATGAGGCGGCGGCCATCGACGGCGCCTCGCCCTGGCAGCGCTTCACCAAGGTGACGCTGCCGTTCCTGGCGCCGACCATCGTCATCACCGTCATGCTGCGCACGATCTGGATCGCCACCTTCGCCGATCTGATCTTCGTCATGACCGAAGGCGGGCCGGCGGGTTCGACCAGCACGGTGCCGGTCTATATCTATGTCAGCGCCTTCAAGTCGCTGGACAAGGGCTATGCCTCGGCTGTCGCCGTGCTGCTGCTGGTGCTGCTGATTGCCTATGCGATCGGCCTGATCGCCATCCGCCGTACGTTTGTGAGGCATGTCTGATGATCGCCGGTCGCTCCACCTCCTCGCGCATTGCCGGCGGCATCGGCCTTTACGCAGCGATTGCCGCCTATGTGATCTTCGCGCTGTTCCCGATCTTCTGGACGCTGAAGATATCGGTGACGCCCGAGCGCCTGCTCTATTCGGAAGGCATCACCTTCTGGCCGTCTGAGATGACTTTTCAGAACTTCGCTACCGTGCTCGAAGCCTCCGACTTCCCGCGCTATTTCCTGAACAGCGTCATCGTCTCGGTGTCGACGGCGGCGCTCGTGACGGTGATCGCCACGCTCGCCGGCTACGCCATGTCGCGCTTCGCTTTTCGCGGCAAGGCGACTTTAGCCATCCTGCTGCTGCTCACCCAGACCTTCCCGCTGGTCATGGTCATCCCGCCGATCTACCGCATCATGGGCGATCTCGGCCTGACCAACAGCCTGACCGGGCTGATCATCATCTACACCGCCTTTAACACCGCCTTCGCCACCTTCCTCATGCAGTCCTTCTTCGACGGCATCCCGAAAGACCTGGAGGAGGCGGCGATGATCGACGGCTGCACGCGCGCTCAGGCGATGCGCAGGGTCATCGTGCCGCTGACCTTGCCCGGCATGGGCGCCACGCTCGGCTTCGTCTTCACCGCCGCCTGGAGCGAGCTGCTCTTCGCGCTGATGCTGATTTCCAGCGACGAGCAGAAGACCTTTGCCGTCGGCCTGCTCACCTTCATCGGCAAGTTCGCGGTCGACTGGGGGCAGATGATGGCGGCGTCCATCCTGGCGCTGATCCCAGTCTGCGTCTTCTTCGCCTTCCTGCAACGCTATCTCGTCACCGGCCTCACCGCCGGCGCGGTCAAAGGATAATCGATGGCTTCCGTCACGCTGCAACATGTCGAGAAGGATTATGGCGCGCTGCGCATCCTGCACGGCGTCAATCTCGAGATCGCTGACGGCGAATTCGTCGTCCTGGTCGGGCCGTCCGGCTGCGGCAAGTCCACGCTGCTGCGCATGATCGCCGGCCTGGAGGAGGTTACCGGCGGCGAGATCCGCATCGGCGAGCGCCTCGTCAACGACGTCGCGCCCAAGGACCGCGACATCGCCATGGTGTTCCAGTCCTACGCGCTCTACCCGCATATGGACGTCTCCTCCAACATGGGCTTCAGCCTGATGTTGAAGAAGGCCGAGAAGACGGCGATCGACGGCAGGGTCGGTGCCGCCGCCAAGCGCCTCGGCCTTGAAAGCTTTCTCGGCCGCCTGCCGCGCCAGCTTTCCGGCGGCCAGCGCCAGCGCGTCGCCATGGGCCGCGCCATCGTGCGCGACCCGAAAGTGTTCCTGTTCGATGAGCCGCTGTCGAACCTCGACGCCAAGCTGCGCGTCCATATGCGCGCCGAGATCAAGGCGCTGCACCAGCAGCTCAAGACCACTTCGGTCTATGTCACGCATGACCAGGTCGAGGCCATGACCATGGCCGACCGCATCGTCGTCATGCATGACGGCTATGTGCAGCAGGTCGGCCACCCGCTGGAGCTTTACGACCGGCCGACCAACACATTCGTCGCCGGTTTCATCGGTTCGCCCGGCATGAATTTTTTGCCGGCGAAGGTTGCCAAGGGCGGCAAGGTGGATGCCGTGCTGGCCGACGGCCAGAAGCTCCGGCTGCCCGACGGGCTGCCGCTGAAGGACGGCGATGCGCTCACCGTCGGGCTGCGACCGGAACACATCCGGCTGGTGGACGATGGCGCGCTGAAGGCCGAGGTCGAGGTGGTCGAGCCGCTTGGCCTGTCGACGCAGTTCTATGTCAGGCTGGCCAACCAGCAGGTTTGCGTCTTCGTCATGGGCCGCAGCAATGTCAGGCCGGGCGACACGGTGCGGCTGTCAGTCGATCCGGCGTCGCTGCATCTGTTCGATCCTGCAAGCGGCAATCGGATCGGCTAGCCCATCGGTGCAGGGTCAGAAGCCCTGGGCTAAAATCGTTCCCGTTGATTCGTCTCGGCAGGGAACGGCATGAGCAAGGCTCTCAGCACATTCGCATTGGTCACGGTTCTGAGCGCCTTGCTGATGGCGCTTTCACTGGCGGTGGCGAGGCACGGCTACCCCTATGGCGCCTTCGGCGTGAAGCGCCTCGACGGCATTGCCGATGCCGGCTCCTTCCTTGCGATTGCCGCCATCTATTTCTTCAGCGCGCTGTTGATGATGATCCTGCCCATCCGCGCCGCCGGCATCGTGCTCACTCATGCCGCCGACGCGATCTTCTGGGCGACGATCGTGCTGTTCGCGACCATCGTTGGCTCGCTGCTCGCCAGATGGGCCTTCGGCCAGCATGAAGTGCTCTGGGCGCTTTTCAACTGGCGCTTTCTGTTTGTGGCCGCGATCGTGGGCGCGCATCTCACCATGAACGAGCTTCGCCGCAACATCCTGCTCAGAAGCCTGTTCTTCGTCGTCTTTGCCGCGGTAACGCTCGCCTGCCTTTTCTGGTCGTTCGCGGTCTGAGGCCGTCAAGCTTCAAATCGTGACAGGTCGTCGCGGGCAAGCTCGATGGACTTCCCCAGCCGCGCGCCTACCTTTATCGAAAGCTCTCGGCTAGACCTTTCGGCGGGCATTGCGTATAGCATTTGTCTGACAAATGATCGGCGCGTTGCCGCTTCAGCCAATCTCGAAGGAAACAAGATGACCGTGCTCCGCAAGAACCTTATCGACGGCGAGTGGCTGGGCGAGGCCGGCTCGCGCAACATCAACCCGTCGAACACCAACGATGTCGTCGGCGAATACGCCTCGGCCGGGCCGGAGGAAGCAAAACAGGCCATCGCGGCAGCCAAGGCGGCCTTCCCGGCTTGGTCGCGCTCAGGACCGCTGGCCCGTCATGCCGTGCTGAAAAAAACCGCCGACGAAATCATGGCCCGCAAGGACGAGATCGGCCGCTCGCTGGCGCGCGAGGAAGGCAAGACGCTGGTCGAGGGTGTCGGCGAGACCATCCGGGCGGCGCAGATCTTCGACTTCTTCGCCGGCGAGACGCTGCGCCTGTCGGGCGAGATGGTCCCGAGCGTTCGGCCGGGCGTCGGTGTCGAGATGACCCGCGAGGGCGTTGGCGTCGTCGGCATCATCACGCCATGGAATTTCCCGATCGCCATTCCCGCCTGGAAGATCGCTCCGGCGCTCGCCTACGGCAACACAATCGTCTTCAAGCCGGCGGAGCTGGTCCCCGAAAGCGCCTGGACCATCGTCGACATCCTGCACCGCGCCGGCCTGCCCAAGGGCGTGCTCAACCTCGTCATGGGCAAGGGGTCGATCGTCGGCCAGGCCATGCTCGACAGCCCCGACGTCAACGCCATCTCCTTCACCGGCTCGGTCGGCACGGGCAAGCGCGTCGCCGCGGCAAGTGTGGAACATATGCGCAAGTTCCAGCTCGAGATGGGCGGCAAGAACCCGCTCGTCGTGCTCGACGATGCCGACCTTGCGGTTGCTGTCGATTGCGCGATCAACGGCGCTTATTTCTCGACCGGCCAGCGCTGCACGGCATCCTCGCGTCTTATCGTCACCGACGGCATCCACGACCGCTTCGTCGACGCGGTGAAGGAGCGTCTGAACAAGCTCGTCATCGGCGATGCGCTGGATGCCAAGACGCAGATCGGGCCGGTGGTCGACCAAACCCAGCTCAAGCAGGACGAGGACTATATCGCCATCGGCCGCCAGGAGGGCGCCGAGCTTGCCTTCGGCGGCGAGCGGCTGGAGCGCGGAACGCCCGGCTTCTATCTGAGGCCGGCGCTGTTTACCGGCGCCACCAATGCCATGCGCATTTCGCGCGAGGAGATCTTCGGGCCCGTCGCCAACGTCATCCGCGTCAAGGACTATGACGAGGCGCTCGCCGTGGCCAACGACACGCCCTTCGGCCTGACCTCCGGCATCTGCACGACGAGCCTGAAGCACGCGACGCATTTCAAGCGCAATTCCGAGGCCGGCATGGTCATGGTCAACCTGCCGACGGCGGGCGTCGACTTCCATGTGCCGTTCGGCGGCCGCAAGAGCTCGAGCTATGGCCCACGCGAGCAGGGCCGTTATGCGATGGAGTTCTACACCACCGTGAAGACGGCCTATACATTCGCCGGCTAACTGGAAGACTCAAAATGTCGGGCTTTGCCGGAATGACCTGGCTCAACCCGCCGCCGCACCATACGTTCGGCGACGGGACGCTCCAGGTCGGCACCGGCATGGAGACCGATTTCTGGCGTGAGACCTTCTATGGCTTCCGGCGTGACAATGGCCATTTCTTCTACCGGCCGATAGCCGGCGATTTCAGCGCCGAAGTCACCGTCAAGGGCGACTATAAAGCGCTCTACGACCAGGCCGGGCTGATGGTGCGCTTGAGCGAAACGCACTGGATCAAGGCGGGCATCGAATACACCGACGGCCTCGCCTATTTCTCGGTCGTCGTCACCAACGATCGGTCGGACTGGTCACTGGTCGGCATCAACGCGGACCCGAATGGCGTCCGCATTCGCCTGACCCGTCATGCGGAGGCGATCCGCGTTCAATATTTGGACGCCGCGGATGGTCACTGGAAGCCGGTGCGGTTGGCCTATTTCCCGACCTCGCGGAGCGTCGATGTCGGGTTGATGTGCTGCTCGCCGCAGCGCGAAGGCTTCGAAGTGACCTTCACCGACTTTGTCGTCGGTCCGCCGATTTCCAGGGAACTGCACGGCTGACAGGGGCGCGGCCGGAAACTGCGTCGGCTTCAGGCCTCCATCCGGTGCTGGAAGAATTGCAGGAACAATTCGCGCTCGGTGGTGATGTCGAGTTTTTCGTAGATGCGGCGGCGGTGGTTCTTTACCGTGCCGACGGTGATGCCGAGCCGCTCGGCGATGTTGGCGGTCGGATGCCCGGCCAGGATGAGCTTTCTGGCTATCCTTGCCGATCGGCTCATCCAGGCCGCCGTCGCCCGGTCGACGATGGCTTGAGGCCGGCTGCGCCGCCGCCCCATTCCGGCCTTTTCGCTATGCGACAGGCCTCGGATGGCCGCCTCTTTTTGCCCGTGACAACATTTCCGGTTGAGCCATCGGCGCTGGGGCGATAGGTTATGCTGCAGTGCACAATGATCTGGCCAGGCCGAACATTGGCGTGCCCGGCTACCAGAGGCTGAACCGGTCCAAGGCTGAACGGACAAGAAATCCGGCATGAAGATTCCGAAATCCATTCTGCTCGATCCCGAGGCGAACAAGGCCTATGGCGCCTTTGCCGTGGCGGTTTCCGTCCTTGCCTTTGCCTATTCCAGCAATTTCGGCCAGATCCTGATCCTTGCCTATTACGCGGTCTGGCTGCCGCTGCTCTTTGTCGACTACCGACGCTTCACCTGGAAACTCTCGAGCGCCTGGCTGCCGATACTCTTTGCGGCCTATGTCTGCCTGTCGGTCTTCTGGTCGCAGGCGGCCGGCACCAGCGCGCGGGCGGCGGTGCAATATTCCTCGCACATCGTCTGTGCCTATATCGCGGCTCGCACCATCAGCGTTCGTACGCTGGTGCTGGGCTCGCTGATCGGCATCTTCTTCGTCCTGCTCTACTCATTGAAAGTCAACGCTTACGCGTTGGACATAATCGACGGCACCTTCAATTTCGTCGGCGCTTTCGCCTCCAAGAACCAGGTCGGCTTCTTCTCGTCGCTCGGCATCTTTTTGTCCCTCGTCTTCCTGATGTTTTATCGGCGCAACTGGCTGAGCTTCGTCTGGACAGCGCCGATCATCCTGATGTCGGCATATATGCTGGCGATCTGCCACTCGGCGACATCTGTCGCCTCTCTGCCGGCGGTGCTCGGCGTCGTCATCCTGCTCACCATGAGCAGGGTGCTGTCGCGGCGCTACCGCCGCGTGCTGTTCGTGGTCGGCGGCGGCGCGCTGGTGGCCGGCGTGGTGGCCGCGCTGAACCTTGGCCTGCTGGACGTCGTGCTCGGCATTTTCGGCAAGGATTCGACGCTGACCGGCCGCACCTATCTCTGGCAACAGGGTTGGGAGGCGGCGCAACTGCATCCGCTGCTCGGTTACGGCTATGCCGCCTATTGGGTGCAAGGCTTCGCCGATCCGGAACGGTTGTGGGCGGAATTCTACATCACGACCCGCACCGGCTTCCACTTCCACAACACCTATATCGAAACCCTGGTCGAGATCGGCTTCGTCGGCGTCACCATGCTGGCGCTGATCATCCTGCGCGCCTTCTACGGCCATGTATCGAAGGTGGTGTTCGGCGACTGGAGCGCCGATTCGGTGGTGCTGGCCGGCGCCGTCGGGCTGATGCTGATCCGCTCCTTCTTCGAGGTCGAGATCCTCGGCCCCTACTTCATGGCCTCCTTCATCGTCTATTACGGCCTGTTCAAGCTGAGCCCGCTGCCGGTTGCCCGGCGACGGCGGGTTGCCATTCCCGTCCAGGATGAAAAGCCGGCCGCCGGCCACATGCCGGCCCCGGTCTGATCGACATCTGAACCGCTCTAAGGTCTGTCGAGATTAAGGTCAGACCCTTAGGCCACGGCCCGCGAGCGCTGCATCTGCCGCTGCAGGAAGCGGCGCAGCGGCTCGTCGTAGATGCGGGTGGCGATGTCGGCGATGACGATGACCGCGACCGCCATCAGGATGCCGAACCACGGATGATGCGCGAACGGGTCGACCGACACCGCCTTGCCGGCACCGGCGATGATCATCAGCATCGGCGTGTGGATGATGTAGATCGGGTAGGAGATCCGCCCCAGCCAGCCATAGAAGCCTGCCAGACGCGGCGCGGTCGGCGCCACGGCGCCGGTCACGACCATGAGCGGGAAGACGATGACGATAGAGGCGAGGTCGTAGGCGACGCGCGCGCCGCCCGCCGGCGCGACGGCGAACACGGCCAACGTGAGCAGGATCGCTGCCTCGACCCACCAGCCGCGCCGCATGAAGCCGAGATTGCCCTGGTAGCCCGCCATCGACCGGCACAGAAGCACGCCCAGGAAGAAGGAGAACGACACGCGCGGCAGCCCGCTGACGATGGTCTTGCCGGTCATGCCGAAATCGAGCGTGCCGGCGTACACCGAGGCGACGATCAGCAGAACGAGGCTGACGCCGATCAGCGCCGTCAGCACGCGTCTCGACAGTACGAAGAAGACGGCGACATAGGCGATGTTGACGATCAGTTCGAAGAACAGCGACCACGACGCAGGATTGAGCGGAAAGATCGTGTGATAGGCCTCGCCGACCAGCGGGATGAAGAACATTCCTGTCGTCAGCTGCATGCCGATCTCTGACAATGGCATGTATTCCGTCGGGATCAGCCTGTTCTTGACCAGCAGGTAGAAGAAACCGAGCAGCGTGCCGGCGAGGTACAGCGGATAGAGGCGTATCAGGCGGATCGCCAGGAACGTGCCGAAGCCCATGCCGTTCTCGATCTTGCGGTCATAGGCATGCGCGATGACGAAGCCGCTGAGCAGGAAGAAGAGGTCGACCGCGAGATAGCTCGACGGCAGCACCTTGCCGTCGGCAAGGAATGGCGAGAAGTGGTAGAGCATCACGCTGATCGCCGCCACGCCGCGGATGGCGTCGAGGTTGAGGTAGACGTGACGCGGAGCGGCGGGCTGCATTTTATGCCTTCAAGCGCGGTACAGACAGTTCGCTCGCCCGCACCTAGGCGCGAACGAGCCTGACGTGTTCCTCCCGCCTCCGTCGCC
>NZ_RZSC01001389.1:0-729 GCF_003998155.1 Mesorhizobium sp. M1E.F.Ca.ET.063.01.1.1 | reverse complement strand
GCTCGTCTTCGGAGGGTACGTAATCGGCGGTAGCGATATCGTTCATTCGACTCACCCAACAACCCCAAATTTGGCGCCTATATATTCGTCGACAAGGCCCTGCACAAGCGTAAACGATAACAGTTTCACGCATTTGTTAGTCTCGCACCGATGGCGCCTCGCCGCCTCCTTTGTTTGAACGGCTTGGATCGAATTCATCCATGATTCGGTGCCGTTGCTGGCTGTCGACCATTGTGCTTGACACCGTTCTGGTGACTAATCGCGCTGCGAGGTCAGCACCACGAGGGTCCGGTTGAGCAGACTTTATCTATTGAGGCATGCCAAGGCCGGATGGGCGCTGCCCGGTGTGCGCGATTTCGATCGTCCGCTCGACGAATCGGGCATGGCCGATGCCGAGGTGATGGGCGATGCCATGCGGGCCCGCAATTATGTGCCGGATATCACGCTCTGTTCCAATGCCAAGCGGGCGCGGCAGACGCTGGAAGGCCTGGCGGGCCGCACCGACACCGGTCGGGTCATGTTCTTCGACACACTCTACAGCGAGGATGCGGCCGGCTATCTCGACATCATCCGCAAGAATGGCGGGGCCGGCTCCTTGCTGGTGATCGGCCACAATCCCATGACGGAGGATCTCGCCATGGCGGTATCCGGCGACGGCGACGAGGCCGCGCGCGGCACGCTAAACCATGGCTTTCCCACCTCCGGCCTCGCCGTCGTGCGTTTTCCCGG
>NZ_RZSC01001388.1:0-731 GCF_003998155.1 Mesorhizobium sp. M1E.F.Ca.ET.063.01.1.1 | reverse complement strand
CGAAGACGATCATGACGAGCGCCGCCTTCTACCAGATCGTCATCGGCGATCCGGAGATCGCCAACGTCAACCCGCTGACCGACAAATCCTTCTATGTGCTGGGCAACAATCTGGGCACCACCGGCATTGCCCTCTTCGACCAGGACAAGCACCTCGTCGGCACCATCGATATCGAGGTGACGCTGGATACCGACCAACTCGCGAGCACCATCCGCGCCAGCGTGCCGGATGCCAAGATCAAGGTCGGATCGGCCAATGGCCGCGTGGTGCTGTCGGGCGAGGCCGACGATGCGGTTGCGGCCGAGAAGGCGAGCAAGATCGCGTCGCGTTTCTCCGGCAACGAGGAAGTGATCAACTCGGTCAATATCTCCTCCTCGCAGCAGGTTCAGCTCAATGTCCGCTTCGTCGAGATCAACCGCCAGGCGGGACAGGATCTCGGTGCCAAATACGGCGCCAACTTTGCCTTCGGCATGGGCGGTCGCGACGTCGTCATCGATCCGGGGGAGATAACGGGGGCGGGAACCGGCGAGATCATCGGTCGGCTGCTCTCCAACGGCGTCTCGATCGACATCGCCATCAAGGCGCTGGAAGAGCGCGGCCTGGCTCGACGGCTGGCCGAACCGAACCTGATCGCGCGCTCCGGCCAAACGGCGAGCTTCCTTGCCGGCGGTGAGTTCCCGATCCCGGTTTCCGAAGACAACGGCAAGATCAGTGTCACCTACAAGAAATAC
>NZ_RZSC01001387.1:0-732 GCF_003998155.1 Mesorhizobium sp. M1E.F.Ca.ET.063.01.1.1 | reverse complement strand
GTGACCATCCGCACCGACGAGATCGCCGGCGTCGGCGGCTTCATCACGCCGGGCGACCGGGTCGACGTCGTGCTGACGCGCGATGCCGGCGAAATCCAGGAAGTGGCCAAGAATGCTCAAGGGGCATCCGGCTCGACGGTCACATCCGAAATCGTCGTCTCGGACGCCAAGGTGCTGTCCGTCGGGCAGGGCGCGGACGAGCGCAAGACCGAGCCGCAGGTCGCCAATTCCGTGACCCTCGAGGTGACGAACGAAGGGGCGCAGAAAGTCGCGCTCGCCCGCACCGTCGGCACCTTGTCGCTGTCTTTGCGGTCCGCCGCCGACGCCAGCGCCGGCAACAATGGGCTCACCACCATCTCCTCCTTCGGCGGCTCGGTTGCCGCGAGCGCAGAGGCAAGCGCCGCCTCGCTGGCCAATGCGGTGGCGAAGGAGCCGGAGGAGCCAAAGTTCAAGACGGTGATCGTGTCGCGCGGCACGCAGGTCGAGGAATACAAGGTTCCTACCAAGCAAGCCGAGGGAGACGTCGTTCCTTCCAAGGAACAAGAACAATAGCCGGTGGGGACCGGTCGGGGACGGGACAATGCCTGTGTTGAACAAAGAACGGACGACGAGAGGGCTGCGCCTTCTGCGTGCAATGGCGGCGGGCGCCTTCCTGGCAGCCGCCGGAATGCTTGCCTTCGGGGCGCCGGCCCAGGCGAACAATGACGTCGTCTACGTGTCGGCGACCAAGAA
>NZ_RZSC01001386.1:0-732 GCF_003998155.1 Mesorhizobium sp. M1E.F.Ca.ET.063.01.1.1 | reverse complement strand
GGACGGGCCGATGGCGATCGCCACGCGCCACAAGCTCATTGACCAGGTGATTGCCGACAATGTCCGCATCTGCGGCTCGCACTTCCCGTTCCCGGGCACCGGCAGCTTCGTCAAGGACGGCAACGCCTACGCCTTCACCCCAACCCAGATCTGAATCGGATCCTGAACAGAAAGAGCCAACTCCCATGAAACATGCACTTTTCGCGGTTCTCGGCGGCATTGCGGTGCTGACCGCGGCCCCGATCGCCATCGCCGTGCCGGCCTATGCCGTGGACGACATCGAAGGCGCCGACGCGCCGGACCTGACGGCCGTAAAGGCCAAGATCGACGCCAAGGACTATCGAAGCGCGCTGGCCGAGCTGCGCGACCTTGCGCAGGACACCCAGCAGGCCGACGTCTACAACCTGCTCGGCTTCACGCTGCGCAAGACCGGCGACTACCAGACCTCGCTGACCTACTACACCAAGGCGCTGGAGCTTAAGCCCGACCACAAGGCGGCGCACGAATATCTGGGCGAGCTCTATGTCGAGACCGGCGACATGGCCAAGGCCAACGAGCAGCTCGCCTCGCTGCAAAAACTCTGCCCGGCGGGCTGCGAGGAGCTTTCCGACCTCAAACAGGCTATCGACACCAAGGTGACGAACTGAGCCTGAAAGCTTGGTTCCTCGCCCCCACAAAGTGGGGGAGAGGTGGCCGCGAAGCGGCCGGAGAGGGGCTGGCACAGGCCTCGCT
>NZ_RZSC01001385.1:0-742 GCF_003998155.1 Mesorhizobium sp. M1E.F.Ca.ET.063.01.1.1 | reverse complement strand
CAGCCGCACCGGCCGCTCCGGCGGATAGATGGTCATCGGCGGCGCTGCCCGGCCGGTCGCCGGCATGCGCCTTTGCGGTGCTTCCGCGAAAGGAACCGTGGTCACGGCGCGCTCCGGCAGATGGCTTTCGACGACCACCGGCTTCAGCACGGCGGCGTCGCCGAGGCGGGCGCGGATGCGGTCGGCGAACAAAGCGATGTCGGCATCGTCGTCGACCATTTCGCCGGTAAGGTCGCCCTGCAGCATGTCGAAGGCGGCAACCGAAAGCACGGAGAGCCGCACGAGGTCGAAGCCGAAGCCGGCGTCGATGTCCTGTTCAAGCGCTGCAAGCCTTTCGTGGAAGAGCCGCCTGATCAGCGTCGGCTCGCGCAGCGGGCGTGAGGTGCCGACCGTGACGCGGCTGACGGCGCCGTCGACGCGGAAGAGGAGAAGGGCGAGCGCCCTGGCGCCCTCGCCGCGGCGTTCGAGGTCGGTTTTCAAGGCCACGGCAAGCCGGCTCACCAGCCGCTCGATGTCGTCGGTGAGCACGACCGGTTCGGCAAGATGGCGCTCGACCGAGAGCGGCGCCACCGGCAGGCGCGGCGACACGGCCTCGTCGATGCGGCCGAGTGCCTGGTCGAGGCGCAGAAGCAAGGTGGCGCCGAAGCGGCGGGCGAGCGGCGCGCGGGGCGCGGCCATCACGGCGCCCGCCGTGCGCAGGCCAACGCTTTCGAGGCTGGCGCGGGTTTCCGGCGCGATGCGC
>NZ_RZSC01001384.1:0-742 GCF_003998155.1 Mesorhizobium sp. M1E.F.Ca.ET.063.01.1.1 | reverse complement strand
GCCGCGGCCCGCCTTGCGGAAGATCGGCGTCGCCGCCTGCTCCTCCAGCTTCTTCAGTTGCGCGCTGACGGCTGAGGTCGAGCGGCTTGGCCGCTCGGCCGCCTTGGCGAAATTGCCCAGTTCCATGCCGGTGACGAAAGTCCTGAGGACGTCGAGGTCGAAGGTGACGCGTCGCATAAGATCATCCTTGTTTTCAGGATTGTTGATCAAAAACTTCCTGATTTTTCGAATGAAGTTATGGCGCTACATCCATCCGGTCAAGGCCGTCAGCCGGTCGTCAAGGGATTGGAATCATGTCAGCCATCGTCACCCGCAGCGATTGCGAGCCGTCTGAGCGAAGTATCGCCTCCGCCTCGGCCGGCCGGACCTTCGGACCCAACCATCGCTGGAAGGTGCTGGGCATCGGCGTCGCCGCCAACGCCGGCTTCTCCGCAACATTCTCCGGCATCCCGGCAACCGCCGTGGTGATGCGCCAGGGCTATCACCTCGACAATGCCTCGCTCGGCCTGGCGCTCGGTCTGCTCGGCCTCGGCGTGGCGCTCAGCGAATTGCCCTGGGGCGTGCTCACCGATCGCTGGGGCGACCGCCGCGTGCTCTTGACCGGGCTCGGCGCCACGGCGGCATGGCTCTTCATCATGGCCATGCTCGCCGTGCCGACGAAAACAGCCGTTCCAGGCGTCACGCTGCTTTCGGCGAGCCTGCTCGTTGCCGGCCTGCTCGGCGGCAGCGTGAGCGCCGGCTT
>NZ_RZSC01001383.1:0-744 GCF_003998155.1 Mesorhizobium sp. M1E.F.Ca.ET.063.01.1.1 | reverse complement strand
GCGCCGGCAGGAACACGGCAGCGGAGCCCGTGCCTGACTTGTCGCCGCCGTTCTTGGCACCGCCTCCATCCTGATCGCATCCGGCGCCCGCGGCCGTCGTGCGGTTGAGGCAGTCGACCTGCTTCTGCGAAAGGTTCGGGTCGTTGGTCTGCGCGAACGAAGGCGCGGCGACACATGCCGCCGCGAGGAGTGCCGCATGAAGAACGACCGCCTTAGCCGCCATCGACCGGTTTCCTTCCCTGAACCACAGCCTCCGCGAAAGGCTGGGCGGCAATAAGGCCGATAAGCTTGCCGTAGTCGGCCGCATTGCCCGCCGGGATGGTCACGTGGAAGACGCCGTCGGCGGTCGGCCCGCCGGCGATCTTCAGCCCGTTCTGGCTGAGGAAGGCGGCGATGTCCGACATCTTGGCGTCCGGCTTGAACTTGACCAGGGCGAAAGGCAGCTTCGCGAGATCGTCCTCAGCGCCGGCGATCTCGAAATCGCTGCCCTTGCCGCCGGGCCGCTCAAAGGACTGCACGACGACCAGCGCAAGCAACGCCGCGGCCGCCGCCCAGGCGACGCCGGCCGGCATCGCCGTCAGCCGGCCGAAGGCCTTGGCGAGCCACGATTGGCCGGCCGGCGCGCGCGCCGGTCCGGCCTCGGCGTCGAGCGCCCTGGCGAAGCGGGAGAGCGCATCGGCCGGCGGGCGGATCGCCTCGTTGGCGGCGGCGGTGCCGGAGAACTCGGCCTCCGCCTCGCCAAGG
>NZ_RZSC01001382.1:0-746 GCF_003998155.1 Mesorhizobium sp. M1E.F.Ca.ET.063.01.1.1 | reverse complement strand
CCGTGCTCTGCGGCAGGATGACGGCGACGCGCATGCCGCGCCACAAAAGATCGGGCGCCGCCTTGGCGAGGATCGCGCCCAGCCAGCGGTATTTCTCGGCCTCCGAAATCACGAACAGGCCGCGATTGCCCGACGTGCCGGTGCTGGCGCCGACCGTCAGCGAACCGGCGCGGCCATCGCGCGCCAGCGCCGCCCACGCTTCCGCGGCGGTGAGGCGGTGGATGTTGAAATCCTCGAAGCGGCGCATCAGCAGCGCCTTGTCGGTGACCGGCAGGTCGGCGAGACGCGCCGGCGCCTTGCCATAGAAGGGCGCGCGCGGCAGGTCGCGATCGAGGAAGCGCCGCAAGGCCGCCGCCTGCCAGTGCTCGAACTCGGCTCGGCTCTTGCGCGAGACCCAGCGCGTCAAGGCGAAGGAGCTGACCGCTTCCGCGAGTCCGTTCATCCCGCCTCCGGATCGCTCAATGCGAGATCGTAGGGTGTCGGCGCAGGATCATGGCAAAGCATCACCTCGCCGCTCGTGGCGAGGAAGCGGCGCAGCATGGCGCTGGTCGGCTCGATTGCCGAGGCGTCTTCGGCGATCAGCGTGGCCGGAAAGCCGGGCGTGCGGTTTTCGGTCAGGGCTCTGAGCAGCCATTGCACGTCGACGGCATAGAGCAGCGGCCGCTCAAGACCGGCGAAGAGCAAGCCGAATTGGCCGTCGGCATGGCCTGGAAGATCGACGGCGATCACGCTGCGGTCGCCGAAGA
>NZ_RZSC01001381.1:0-747 GCF_003998155.1 Mesorhizobium sp. M1E.F.Ca.ET.063.01.1.1 | reverse complement strand
ATATCAAAGAGCGCACGGGGCAGACCGACACCAACTGGAGGCAAAGCAATGGAAGAGATTCAGAAGCGCCGCGTCGGCCGCCCAATTGGCAGCGGCGTCAAGAACAACGATCAGGCCCTTGCCAAGGTCGCAAGTATCTTGCTGGATAATCCTTCCATGAAGGCGACTTCAGCCATGAGGCGGGTCCTCAATGATATGTCCAGCTCGCGGAGGGAGACAGACGTTACCTTGATCCGTCGATGGCAGGGGCGCTGGAAGCTGAACAGACAGAAATTCATGAACGAAGCGGCGGCAACGAGAGCTGCAAGGACGGCGAGAGCGCCCTCGCGCACGACGTCATCGATCTCCGACTCGGCTAGCGAGTACCTTATGCGGAAAGCCAAAGAGACGGCGAGTATGTACAATTTTTCGGAAGCATCTGCTCTCCAAAAGGCCGCGGCTGGATACCTCGATACGCCCCTCAGGAAAGAGGTACATGGTGTTTTAGACTCACTGGCGCTGAGGACGGCGCTGGGTCTTCACGAATCGTCCATTCAGCGAGAATTGCGGCGCATGACGGATTCCACTGTCATGGGAACGATGCTGAAAGCCTTGGAGGAGCAGGATCGCTTCCTTGCCGAGCTGAAAAAATGGGGTTGAGGCTACAAAAACTGCCCAATAACGGCAATTGACGCCAAGGCAGCGCGCGACCGGTTCGCGAAGGACAGATTTCGGCCCCAGCCGGGACTGAAACGACGCATTTTGTAG
>NZ_RZSC01001380.1:0-749 GCF_003998155.1 Mesorhizobium sp. M1E.F.Ca.ET.063.01.1.1 | reverse complement strand
CGCTCGGCCTGACTGGATGCCCAGAAATATTGCGGCTGCGCTCAACCGGGCGATGAATGTCGTCGGCAAATGATTGTGCGCTGCAAATTCTCTCTTCGCAACTGCACAAAAATGTGGCACATGCTTCCACCCGCTGACGCAGGGGAAGGAGAGAGACCTGGTGAGCGGAGTATCGAAGGCATTGACCGTGCCGGATATCGCGGCGCGGAAGGCCAAGACACCACTTGTCTGCCTGACGGCCTACACAACGCCAGTCGCCAGGCTTGTCGACTGCCATTGCGACGTGGTGCTGGTCGGTGACAGTGTCGGCATGGTGTTGCACGGCATGCCTTCAATCCTCGGCGTCACGCTCGAAATGATGATCCTGCACGGCAAGGCGGTGCGACGCGGACTTCAAAGCGCCCTGATGGTCGTGGACATGCCGTTTGGCTCTTACGAGGAAAGCCCGGCGCAGGCCTTCCGCAATGCGGCCCTGGTCATGACCGAAACCGGGGCGGCCGCGGTCAAGCTCGAAGGCGGCGAAAGTGTCGCGGAGACAATCCGGTTTCTGACCGCACGCGGCATACCCGTGATGGGCCATGTGGGACTTACGCCGCAGGCAGTCAATGCATTCGGCGGTTATCGCACTCAGGGACAAGGCGAGGATGCCGAACGGATCCTGCGCGATGCGACGGCGGTGGCCGAGGCTGGCGCATTTGCCGTCGTACTCGAGAAGATACCGGAGGCTCTGGCTCGGCTGATTACAGAGC
>NZ_RZSC01000137.1:0-10836 GCF_003998155.1 Mesorhizobium sp. M1E.F.Ca.ET.063.01.1.1 | reverse complement strand
GACTTCGGCTACCGTCACCTTCAGCGTCACCTGATCGTCGCCGATGATCTGCAGCAGATTTACGATCTTGGAGACACGGCGTTCGGCGTCGACATCAACAATCCCGACGCCGAACGCCGTGTCTCCAAGATCGTAAATCTGCTGCAGATCATCGGCGACGATCAGGTGACGCTGAAGGTGACGGTAGCCGAAGTCAGCCGCTCGGTGATGAAGCAGCTCGGCGTCAACATGGTCGGCAACGGCGGCAGCAACGGCATTTCCTGGGGCGCGCTCAGTGACAATTTCACCGGCCTCGGCAAGCAACTGTCCAATTCGGGCGTCAATTTCGGGACGTCCTCGATCCAGGCCTATATCAATGCCATGGAATCGGCCGGTGTCATGAAGACGCTGGCGGAGCCCACGCTCACCGCTGTGTCCGGTGAGAAAGCGACCTTCAAGGTCGGCGGCGAATACAACATGGTGACCGGTGTTTCCGCCAACGTCTCCAACGACAACCAGACCGGTCTGAAGACCTTTTCGCTCGAGAAGATCGAATACGGCATCGGATTGGAGTTCCAGCCGGTGGTGCTGTCACCGGGTCGCATCAGCCTGAAGGTGAGGACCGCCGTTTCCGAGCCGACAACAGAGGCATCGGTTTCGCTTTCGGATGGCGGGAGGAGCCCTGGCATGAACGCCTTGTCGCTGCGCAAGCGCCTGGCCGATACGACGGTGGAACTGCCTTCCGGCGGCTCGATGATGATCGCGGGTCTCGTCCGCGACGATGTCAGGCAGGCTGTCAACGGATTGCCCGGGCTCACCAAGATCCCCGTCCTCGGCGCGCTCTTCCGCAGCCGCGACTTCGTGCGCAACGAGAGCGAGCTCGTCATCATCATCACCCCCTATCTGGCGCGGCCGGTGGCGCGCAACGAACTGGCGAAGCCCGACGATAATTTCAATGCGCCGAGCGATGGCGCCGGCATGTTCCTTGGCCGTGTCAATCGCGTCTACGGCACCATGCAGACCGATAGGCCGGCGGGCCGTTACCACGGCGTCGTCGGCTTCATCTACAAATGAGCGGGAAGGCGGACATGTCTCAGTCAGCATCTAAGGCCATCACGATCGCGACGGCAGGATCGGGCCGCGAGCGGATCCGCCGGTCTGTCGTCCCGGCCCTGGCGATCGCGCTTGCGGCCTCGCTCGCCGGCTGCGCCAACTGGCACCGCGACAGCGTGACGGTCGGCGCCATACCGGACGACTATCGCACCAATCATCCCATCGTCATCGCCGAGAAGAACCAGAAGATCGACCTGCCTGTCGGCGCTGGCGATCGCGGCATGACCGGTGCCCAGCGCGACACGCTTCTCGGCTTCCTCGGCGGCTATGACAAGAGCGCCGCCCCATCGCTTACCATCGCGATCCCGAGAGGGGCCGCCAACGAAGTGGCGGCACTTGTGGCGGGTCGAGATTTCGCCAGGGTTGCCGCGGCCGCCGGCGTCAGGCGCGACCGGATCGTCATGACGTCCTATCAGTCGGCCGTGCCCGAGGCTTCGGCTCCGATCCGCGTCGCCTTCGTCGCGGTGAGAGCGCAGACCGACAAATGCGGGCGCTGGCCGGACGACCTGCTGCAGACCTCGGAAAACCGGCACTATGCCGATTTCGGCTGCTCCTATCAGAACAACCTTGCCGCTCAGATGGCCAACCCCAATGATCTGCTCGGGCCGCGCAAGCAGACCGATATCGACGCCGAAAATCGCGGCGCGGTGATCGACCTTTATCGCGCGAGAGGCATTTCGAACGAGTTCCTCGGCAATTCGGAAGTGACATACTGAGCCGCGCCGATGACGGAAAGAGCATGACGATGAGCAATCTCGCCTACGACACGCCCTCGGATACCGGCGATCTTTCGCAGCAGGACATTGCGGCCATGCAGGCGCTGCGTCCGGTGCCGCGCATCTCGATCCAGGCCTTCTGCGAGACCGAGGGCGTCGCCAACCCCATCGAGCGCGCCGGCGAGGATCGCCGCATGGCCAAGGCCCATCTCAAGGTTCATATGGGCGGCATCGCCACCGCGATCGAATTCTACCAGTCGGCACCGACACCCAACCTGATCCTGCTGGAATCGCGCAGCGAGCCGAAACAGCTGCTCGAGCAACTCGCTCAGCTCGCGGAACATTGCGATCCGTCTTCTAAGGTCGTGGTTGTCGGCCACTACAACGATGTCGGCCTCTACCGCGAACTCATCCGCTCCGGCATTTCCGAATATGTCATCGCGCCGGTCTCGATGACCGATATCGTCAGCGTCGTATCGTCGATCTTCGTCGATCCCGAGTCCGATCCGATCGGCCGCTCCATCGCCTTCGTCGGCGCCAAGGGCGGCGTCGGCTCCTCGACGATCGCTCACAACGTCGCGTGGGCGATGTCGTCATTGTTCAAGTCGGAAGTCGTCGTAGCCGATCTCGACCTCGCTTTCGGCACCGCCAACATCAACTTCGACCAGGATCCCGCGCAGGGTATCGCCGAGGCGGTGTTTTCGCCCGAGCGGGTCGATGAGGTCTATCTCGACCGGCTGCTCGCGCAGTGCGCCGAGCATTTGTCCCTGCTCGCGGCACCCTCTACGCTCGAGCGCGTCTACGATTTCGATGCAGACGCCTTCGCGCAGATCATCGAAACGGCGCAGCGCAGCGCGCCTTTGCTCGTGCTCGATGTCCCTCATATCTGGAGCGGATGGTCGAAGAGCACGCTGATCAAGGCCGATGAGATCGTCATCACGGCCACGCCCGAACTCGCCAATCTGCGCAACACCAAGAATATGGTGGACGTGCTGAAGCGGCTGCGCCCGAACGACCCGCCGCCGAAGCTGATCATCAATCAGGCAGGCGTTCCGAAGCGGCCGGAGATCGCGGCTTCGGATTTTTCCGAACCGCTCGGCATCACGCCCATGGCGGTGATCAATTTCGAGCCTCTGCTGTTCGGCAACGCGGCCAACAACGGCCGCATGCTTGGCGAGATGGACGCCAAGAGCCCGGTCGTCGGCACGATCAACGAAATCGCCCATGTGCTGACCGGACGCAGCGAGATCAAGACGAAGAAGAAGGCCGGGCTGGGTTCCATCCTAGGCAAGCTGTCGCGCAACAAGAAGTGACGCTCATGGGGCCGTATCGGGTAGTCGATCATGTTTGGTAAAAGAGGCAAAGACGACGGCAACCGGGCAGCTCCCGAATTCCGTCCGCCGGCACCTCCTCCCGCCGCGCCCGTTTCGGCCGGGACGATGGCTGTCGATCGGCCGGCCGCGCCGGCGCCCAGCACGCCTGCTGCCTCGCCCGCCCGCCGTCCGGTCGAGGCGCCGCCGATGGCGCCCGAGCCGCCAAGGAGGGTCCAGCGCGAGCGCAGCGAGACCTATTACGACACCAAGAGTCAGGTGTTTTCCGCGCTGATCGACACGATCGACCTGTCGCAACTCGCCAAGCTCGATCCCGAAAGCGCGCGCGAGGAAATCCGCGACATCGTCAACGACATCATCGCGATCAAGAACTTCGCGATGTCGATCTCCGAGCAGGAAGAGCTGCTCGAGGACATCTGCAACGACGTGCTCGGCTATGGGCCGCTGGAGCCGTTGCTCGCGCGCGACGACATCGCCGATATCATGGTCAACGGCTCCAAGAACGTCTACATCGAGGTCAATGGCAAGGTCGAACAGACCGGCATCCGCTTTCGCGACAATCAGCAGCTGCTCAACATCTGCCAGCGCATCGTCAGCCAGGTCGGCCGCCGCGTCGATGAATCGAGCCCGATTTGCGACGCGCGTCTTCCCGACGGTTCGCGCGTCAATGTGATCGCGCCGCCGCTCTCCCTCGATGGCACCGCGCTCACCATCCGCAAGTTCAAGAAGGACAAGCTGACGCTCGACCAGCTGGTCAAGTTCGGCGCCATCTCGCCGCAGGGCGCGGAGATCCTCAAGATCATCGGCCGCGTCCGCTGCAATGTCGTCATCTCCGGCGGTACCGGCTCGGGCAAGACGACGCTGCTCAACTGCCTGACCAACTACATCGATCGCGAGGAACGCGTCATCACCTGCGAGGACTCGGCCGAGTTGCAACTGCAGCAGCCGCACGTAGTCCGTCTCGAAACCAGGCCGCCCAATCTCGAGGGCGAAGGCGAGGTGACGATGCGCGACCTCGTCAAGAACTGCCTGCGCATGCGGCCCGAACGGATCATCGTCGGCGAGGTGCGCGGACCGGAAGTGTTCGACCTTCTGCAGGCCATGAACACCGGCCATGACGGTTCGATGGGAACGATCCACTCCAACAGTCCGCGCGAGTGCCTGAACCGTATCGAATCGATGATAGCCATGGGCGGCTACTCGCTGCCGCAGAGGACCGTGCGCGAGATCGTCGTCGGCTCGGTCGACGTGATCATCCAAGCGGCTCGCCTGCGCGATGGCTCGCGCCGCATCACCCACATCACCGAGGTGATCGGCATGGAAGGCGACGTCATCATCACCCAGGATATCGTCCTCTACAACATCAAGGGCGAAGACGCGAACGGCCGTCTGATCGGCGAGCATGTCTCCACCGGCATCGGCCGGCCGCATTTCTGGGATCGCGCCCGCTACTATGGCGAGGAGCAGCGCCTCGCCAACGCGCTCGAGGCGATGGAGAAACGCGCTGACTGATGCATCTGGAGGTGTGAAGCAATTCCAGGAAAAGTGTGAAGCGGTTTTCCGTCCGGAATTGCGTCTAAACAAAGAAATAGGGCGGTTCGCCGTTTCTTTGAAACGGCGAAATGTCCTGGGGATCCCGATCGATGTTCGGAATTGACACCACGGTTCTGGCTTTCGTCGTGCTCGCCGGCTTCAGCGCCGGCGCGATGGCCTATGCTTTCCTGTTGACGCGCATCGATAACGAAAAGCAGGCCGGCAAGCGGCTTGAGACGATCAAGACGGCCGAGACCGACCGGTCGGTGGTGAAGGCCTCGCGCGACCGGGCGGCGGAGGCGGTCAAGCGGCGCAAGAGCCTTCAGGATTCGCTCAAGCAGCTCGATGAAAAGCAGAAAACCAACGACCGCAACGTCAAGAAGCCGCCATTGAGGGCCCAGATCCGCCAGGCCGGCATGACGGTTTCCATCGAGCGCTTCTACGTCTACTCGGTGATCTGCGGCGTCGTCCTGACATTCCTTGCCTATCTTGGCGGCGCGCCGCTGTTTGCGCTGCCGGGCGCTCTGCTGGCTGGCGCCTTCGGCCTGCCGCGATGGTTCGTCTCGTTTCGCCGCGCGCGCCGGGTGAAGGCTTTCCTGGAGGAGTTCCCGAATGCCCTCGACATTATCGTGCGCGCGGTCAAGTCGGGCCTGCCGCTGAACGACGCGATCCGCCTGATCGCCAATGAATCTCCCGAGCCCGTCCGGGCCGAGTTCCGCCGCATTGTCGATTCCCAGCAGATGGGTCTGTCCATCCCCGATGCCACCTTGCGCATGTCCGAGACCATGCCGTGCACCGAGGCGGGCTTCTTCGGCATCGTCATCCAGATCCAGTCGCAGGCCGGCGGCAACCTCTCCGAGGCGCTGGGCAACCTTTCGCGCGTGCTGCGCGACCGCAAGAAGATGAAGGCCAAGGTTCAGGCGCTGTCGATGGAAGCGAAGGCATCCGCCGTCATCATCGGCGCCTTGCCGTTCGTCGTCGCCTTTCTCGTCTATCTTTCGAGTCCGAACTACATCATGCCGCTGTTCACGACCAGCGTCGGCAACCTGATCCTCGGCTGTTCCGGCGTCTGGATGTCGATCGGCATCCTGGTGATGCGCAAGATGATGAATTTCGAAGTGTAGGAACGCGGATCCAATGACAGACCAGGTCGTCAAGACGCTTACCGATCCTTCCTTCCTGATCGCGCTCCTGGTTGGCATCGCGGTTTTTGCGACCGTCTTCACGCTCATGCCGGCGCTTGGCGGCAATCAGCTCAAGGCGCGCATGAAAACCGTGGCGCTCGAGCGTGACGAGCTGCGCTCCAAGCAGCGTGCGCGCCTCGCCAACGAAGCCGACCGCCGCCGCAAGGGCCTGCGCGAGGAGCAGTCGATCGGCATGCGCAACATTGTCGACCGGCTGGATCTGAGGCGTGCGCTGGCCGATGAAGGCACGCTGCAAAAGCTCAAGGTCGCGGGTTTCCGCGGCCAGAATCCGCTGACGCGCTTTCTGTTCTTCCGCCTGGTTCTGCCCTTCGTCGGTTTCGCCCTGGCGGCCATCTATGTCTTCGTGCTCGGCGGATTGCCGCAGCAGCCGGCCTTCATCAAGCTGTTTGTCTGCATTCTCGTCGCCTATGCCGGCTTCTACGCGCCGATACTCTACGTCAACAACCGCGCGACAAAGCGCAAGCAGTCGATCCAGCTGGCGTGGCCGGACGCGCTCGACCTGATGCTGATCTGCGTCGAATCCGGCATGTCGGTGGAAGCGGCGCTGCGCAAGGTTGCCGACGAGATCGGCGCGCAGTCGGTGGCGCTCGCCGAGGAGTTCGTGCTTACCAATGCCGAGCTCTCCTACCTGCAGGAGCGCAAGGTTGCCTATGAAAATCTGGCGAGCCGCACCGGCCTGGAATCGGTGAAGTCCGTATCCCAGGCCCTGGTTCAGGCCGAGCGCTACGGCACGCCGGTGGCGCATGCGCTGCGCGTGCTGGCCTCGGAAAGCCGCGACATGCGCATGAACGCGGCCGAGAAGAAGGCCGCAGCACTTCCGCCGAAGCTTACCGTGCCGATGATCCTGTTCTTCCTGCCGGTTCTGTTCGCCATCATTCTGGGACCTGCCGGCATCCAGGTCAGCCAGCGCGGCATCTTCGGCGACCAGCACAGTTCCAGCAGTCAGTAGAAGCCACAGCCGAATGGAGGAAGGCCGCGCGGGGAATGCCGCGCGGCTTTTTCAGGAAAAGTGCAGCGGTTTTTCCGTCCGCAATTGCGTCGCGCGCGGTCAGTTCGTCGCGACCTTTGCCTTGTCCTTGTCCTGATCCTTGAGCTGGCTCCAGGCATTCTGCTGGGCAAGCATCTGGCGCAGATAAGCGATGTTGGCCTGCGCCTGTTCCGGCGAGAGCTCCTGCGAGGCGATCTTCTCGGCCTCGTCGAAGCGGCCCTGCAGGCCGACGACCAGCGCCAGGTTCTGCCGCACGCGGCTGTCGGCGCTCGGCTGCTGCGCTGCCGAGCGCATGTAGGTTTCCGCCGTGCGCAGGTCCCCTTCGAGCACGTAGGACATGCCGAGGTTGGAGAGGATGGAAGGTTCGTTCGGCTTGAGCTCGAGCGCCTTGCGATAATCCTGGCGCGCTTCGTCGCGCTGGCCCATCTGGTCGAGGATAGCGGCTTCCGCCGACACCAGCCGCCAGTCCGGATATTCCGGCGTCTGCGCGCGGCGCACGGCATCGAGCGCCTGCTCGAACTGCCCATTGGCGGCAAGCGCCTTGCCATAAGCGGCGAGCACGTCCCGGTCCTTGGGGTAGGCGATCGCGAGCTTGCGCATCACCGCCAGCGATTGATCGGCATCGCCATCCATCTGCAGTGCCGCGGCGAAATTCGTGGCGATGCGTTTGTCGTTCGGGTTCCTGGCATAGGAATCGCCAAGCCTGGCCGTCGCGCTGTGCAATTCGTTGGCCGACATCGTTTCCAGCGGCCTGTTGTCGGATCGGGAAATGGAGCCCGTCGTGAACTTGCTGGTGCTGCCGCAGCCCGCTACGCTGGCCGCCAGCGCTACCATCAATGCCGTGGTGATCAGATGCTTGTTTGTAACGTTCGGCGCTTTGATCGGCATCGGCACCTGCCCTCCATTCCTGTGCGGCCGTTGGCTGGCCGTCCCGAAGAAATATTCTGTTAACCCTAACGGACCGTTAAAAAACCGACTCGCCATGCCCTGCCGGAGACCATCGAATGCCTGTCGAACTCGTTGATCAGAAACCGGAAGCCTCCCTGCCAGTGTATCTGGTGGGAAAGGACGGCCTCGACGACACGGACCTTCCGCCTTCCGCCGTGGCCTGGGCAAGGGCGAACGGCTTTTCCGGCGAGGCGGGCCGCACGCTGGTCCTGCCCGGCGAGAATGGATCTCTGGCCGGCGCGCTGTTCGGTACCGGTGACGGCGAGAGCCTGCTTGCCGTCGGTGTCCTGGCGAGGTCGCTGCCCGAGGGCGAATGGCATTTTGACCAGGATCTGCCCGCGCCGGATCTTGCCGCGCTTGCGCTCGTCCTCGGCGGCTACGTCTTTACCCGCTACGGCAGGAAGCCCGGCAAGGCGTTGCGCTTCGCGCTGCCGTCGGGGGCCGACGGCGCGCATGTGCGCCGCATCGCCGAGGGTGTTTTCCTGGCGCGCGATCTCGTCAACACGCCGACCAGCGACATGGGGCCGGCGGAATTGGAAGAGGCGGCACGGACGCTCGCGGCAGCGCACGGGGCCGACATCTCCGTCATCGCCGGCGACGACCTGCTGGCGCGGAATTTTCCGATGATCCATGCCGTAGGCCGCGCCTCGACCGGCGCGCCGCGGCTGATCGACATGACATGGGGACCGGGCGATGCACCAAAGGTGACGCTGGTCGGCAAGGGGGTGTGCTTCGATACGGGCGGCCTGGACATCAAGCCGTCGTCGGGCATGCTGTTGATGAAGAAGGACCTGGGCGGTGCCGCAAACGTGCTGGGGCTCGCCTCCATGATCATGGCGGCGAAACTGGACGTCAGGCTGCGCGTGCTGATCCCGGCCGTCGAGAATTCGATCGCCGGCAACGCCTTTCGGCCAGGCGACGTGCTGCGGAGCCGCAAGGGCATCACCGTCGAGATAGGCAACACCGACGCGGAAGGCCGGCTGGTCCTGGCCGACGCGCTGTCGCTTGCCGACGAGGAAAGGCCGGCCTTGCTGATCGACATGGCGACGCTGACCGGGGCGGCACGGGTTGCGCTTGGCCCCGACCTGCCGCCCTTCTACACCGGCGACGAGGCCCTGGCTTCCGACCTGGCAGCGGCTTCGCTCGCGGTCGAGGATCCGTTGTGGCGCATGCCCTTGTGGCGCCCCTACGATGCCAAGCTGTCGTCGAAGGTCGCCGATATCAACAATGTCACGACGGATGGCTTTGCCGGATCGATCACCGCGGCGCTCTTCCTCAAGCGCTTCGTCGAGAAAACGCCAAGCTGGGCGCATTTCGACATTTTTGCCTGGAACCCCGCAGATCGTCCGCACGGACTGATGGGCGGCGAGGGACAGGCCATTCGCGCGCTGGAGCGGATCATCGCGAAGCGCTTCGGTCGCTAGCCCACGAAATGCCGTTACTGAAACGGAACCGAAACAATTTGCCGTCATGCTGGGGTGATGTCGATCTCGATGCGCCCGAGCCAGGCCTTGCGACTGTGGCAGCAGGTGATGCTGTCGCAGGTGCGCAACGGCGCGCCCGATCTCACCATGCGCCAGACCGCGATCCTGCTCACCATCTATCTCGATCCGCCGCCGCACACGGTGCGCGGGCTGGCCGCCAGGCTCAACGTCACCAAGCCGGTCATCACCCGCGCGCTCGACACGATGGGCGCGCTGAAGCTGGTATCACGGCACCGCGACGAGCTCGATAAGCGCAACGTGCTGATCCGGCGCACAGTGGAAGGCGCGCTCTTTGTCGAGCGCTTCGGCGATGGTATCGTTGCGAAGGCGCATGAACTGCCCATCTGACGGATCACCAAGTTGACTGGATTGCCGATTTGACTGCCAGGGATGCCCGCCTTCACGCCTTTCGTTCCGATCTCGCCGACGCCAGGCTGAAAGGAGAAGTCTCAGCTGATCGCTTCGTCGCCGGCCGGCCGGCGCGGATCACTGCCGCCGTCGCCGATCTGCGCAAGGCGCCGCGACCGGACGCCGGGGTCAATACCCAGGCGCTGTTCGGCGATCACGTGCTCGTCTTCGAGGATGCGGAAGGCTGGGCTTGGGTGCAGGCCGAGCGCGACGGCTATGTCGGCTATGTCGCCGACAACGTTCTTGGCCCGCGCGAACAGGCGCCGACCCACATCGTTTCCGCGCCGCGCACCTTCCTCTATCCGGGGCCCGATTTGCGCTTTCCGATCAGCGGGCAACTGTCGATGGGCTCGACCGTGACCGTGGCGGGCGCCGCCGAAACGCGCGGCACGCACTACGCGCTGCTGCCGTCGGGGCAGGCGGTCATCGCCCGCCATTTGCAGCCGCTCGCCGAGGTCGCCGATGACTATGTCACGGTCGCGGAAAGCTTTCTCGGCACGCCCTATCTCTGGGGCGGCGTCTCCGGCTTCGGCATCGACTGCTCCGGCCTCGTGCAATTGTCGATGCGCATGGCTGGCAAGGAAGTGCTGCGCGACACCGACATGCAGTCGGCATCGATCGGCACGCCGTTCGAGCCGGGGCCGGATTTCTCCGGGCTGGAGCGCGGCGACCTCGTCTTCTGGAAAGGCCATGTCGCCATCATGACCGACGCGAAGGATATGATCCACGCCAACGGCCACACCATGCTGGTCTCGCGCGAGCGGCTGAAGGAAGCGGTCGAGCGCATCGGCTATCTTTTTGGCGGGCCGACAGGGTTCAGGAGGCCGTAGCGCAGACCTCGCCTTCTCCCCTTGTGGGAGAAGGTGTCGCCGAAGCTCGGCCGGATGAGGGGTGCTCCAGCTTGGCGGCCACGCTTCATCGTCGTCCAATCTCCCGGCGCCTCATTTCTTCCAACACCCCTCATCCGTCTCGGCGCTTCGCGCCAATCCACCTTCTCCCACAGGGGGCTAGCGTGCGCACACATTTGCTTCGGGCTCATTTTTGCGAGGCCAGAACGAAGCCGTGTGTGATGGCGTTGAAGCGTCTGAGGCCGTGGGTGAAGGTGATGGGCCCTGGCGGGCGTTCCTTTTC
>NZ_RZSC01001379.1:0-750 GCF_003998155.1 Mesorhizobium sp. M1E.F.Ca.ET.063.01.1.1 | reverse complement strand
AGGCGAGCGTGTGCAGCACCCAGACGACCAGGAAGAAGGCCAGCGCCGCCAGATCGGCCGTCGAAAGGTGGATGGAATCGCCCATACGTCCCTTTTACCACAAGCAACGCGGCCGGTTCGCCGGTCCGCTTATGCCGGCAAGGGCGCCGCAGCTGCCATTCGCAAGACGTCGACGACCGTGTCGGTTCTGGTAATCCATCCGAACGCGTTTTCGAAATTCCACAGCGTCGACTGGCGGTTGAAGTCAGGGCCGGAATGGTTCATCGCGTCCTCGACCAGGATCGGCCAGAATTCCAGCAAGTAGGCATCACGCGCAGTTGCATCGACGCAGACATTGGTCGCAACCCCGGTGAACAGCAGATGGCGAATATTGCGGGCTCGCAAATATGCTTCCAGTCCGGTGTTGCAAAATCCGCTGTAGCGGGATTTGCGGACGACATGGTCGCCTTGCTCGGGTTTCAGCGCGTCGACGATCTGCCAATCCCAGCTGTTGTCGATCAGCAGCTTGCCGCGAAGTTCGGGTCGCCCGCGCATCAGGACCATCCCAAGTTCCTTGTGATAGTTCGGTGAGGAGGGGCCGCCCGCATCGCTGAGATCGGGCTTGTAGGACATCTGCAGATAGATCACCGCCAGGCCGGCGCGCCGAGCTGCAGCAAGGAGGCGCTTGGTGGCTTCAACGGCTGGCGCTGCACCAGATATGTCGAATCCTGCCAAGTCGAACATGCCGCCTGCCGAAGCGAAGGCGTTCTG
>NZ_RZSC01001378.1:0-750 GCF_003998155.1 Mesorhizobium sp. M1E.F.Ca.ET.063.01.1.1 | reverse complement strand
GCTCTTAAGAGGAGGCTATGGCATGGGACTGACGAGGCCAATCAACGCATTGATGATTTGTGCAGCGTTCGCATTCATCGGTGCCCTTATCATAGGCGTTCTTCCCTGACCCGCCAAAGCCGGGAAGACAAGCACCGAAAATAGTCCAAACAGTTCGAAAAGGCCGGGTTCCACCCGGCCTTTTCCGTTTCAATCTTTATGCATGTCGTATTCCCAAAACCGCTGCACACTTTTGGGCGACATGCATTAAGCCGCGGCCGATCCGGCCACATCCGCCTCATGCGAGCGGATGCCGATCATGTGGCAGACGGCGAAGACCAGATCGGCGCGGTTCATCGTGTAGAAGTGGAAATCGCTGACGCCGCGTTCGACGAGGTCGAGCACCTGCTCCGCCGCCACCGCGGAGGCAACGAGCGCGTGGGTCTGCGGATCATTCTCGAGCCCTTCGAAGCGTTCGGCCAGCCATGCCGGCACCAGCGCGCCGCAGCGCGAGGAGAAATTGGCGACCTGGGTGAAACTATGCACCGGCAGGATGCCCGGCACGATCGGGATGTAGATGCCGGCGCGCCGCGCCCGCTCGACATAGCGTTCGTAAAGGTCGTTGTCGAAGAAGAACTGGGTGATCGCCCGCGTCGCGCCGTTGTCGACCTTGCGCTTCAGCATGTCGATGTCGGTGGCGAAGTCCGGACTTTCCGGATGTTTTTCCGGATAGGCCGAGACCGATATGTCGAAATCGCCGACGCTTTTCAG
>NZ_RZSC01001377.1:0-751 GCF_003998155.1 Mesorhizobium sp. M1E.F.Ca.ET.063.01.1.1 | reverse complement strand
ATCGAAGGGAGCGAGCAGGGCGCGCGCCCCGATCCGGCGCGGAATGCGCGCGTCCTTATAGAGATAAGCGGTCTTGTCCCAGCCTTCGACCCGCACCGGCAGCAGTTCGCCCGTCTCGACCAGTTCCTCGATGCGATCCTTCACGTCGCCCGGCGCGAGGCGGAAATAATCGCGCAGGTCGCCATAGGTGGCGATGCCGTGGGCGCGCGCGGATATGCGCAGCAATTCACGGTGCGCGTCCTCGACAGAAGGCACGGGCAAATCCAGCACAGACTGCGGCAGAACACGCTCCGGCAGATCGTAGTAGCGTTCGAACCCGCGCCGGTAGGCGGTGGTGATGCGCCCGGCCCAGAACAGCCATTCGAAGGCGTGCTTGGCCTCGCTCCAGCCCCACCAGCCGCCGTTGCCCTTGTGGCCTTCGATGTCGGAGGCGGCAATCGGCCCGCGTTCCGCGACTTGCCCGTAGATCTCGTCGATCATTGCCTTGCGCTCGCGACCCCATTTGGCGAGGCCGAGATACATTTCCTCGCCGCGCTCGGCGCGCTGCATGCGCCAGCGCATCAGCGGCCAGGTCTCGACCGGCAGGAAGGAGGCCTCATGCGCCCAATATTCAAAGACGGTGCGCTTGCGCGTGAGCGCGGCGTTGTCGAGCAGGGAAAGCGGGTAGGGGCCGAGGCGCGAATAGAGCGGCATATAGTGCGCGCGCACCACGGCGCTGACGGAATCGATCTGCAGCAGGCCGGTGCGGGAC
>NZ_RZSC01001376.1:0-752 GCF_003998155.1 Mesorhizobium sp. M1E.F.Ca.ET.063.01.1.1 | reverse complement strand
GCGCTCGACAAAGCGACCTTTGTGGTGTGTGGCGCGAAACTCGACGGCAATACGATCGACCTTGGGACCGCCCTTATCGCGGCCGGCTACGCGTTCGCCGCCACCGATGCGAAGGGCAACGCCGTCAGCGCCAATTATCTGGTGGCTGAGCTCAACGCGAAGATGAAAGCTGATGGTCTTTGGGCGACGAAGTTTCAGCATCCAATTGGACTTCTGCTGAAACGGCCAAAGGAGCAGGACCGTTGAACCACGAACATGAATCGAGCCGCTACTACTACCCTGTCGAGGGCCGCACGGACGGTGCAATAGCCGGCGCGTTCGCATTCATCGCCATCATCGCGGTGCCGGCGTTGGCCTATGCCGCATGGCACGCGTTCGCGTCTTGGATGTCCGCCCTCTTTTCTTAGATTTGAAAGTCCACGAAAGACCGCAGCAGCTCATGCAAGTCATCCGCATCCACGTCGCACCAACCGTCGCTCATGAGCCGCTCGAAATATGCGGCCTTCATTTTCAGCTCGCAAACATCGGCAACCGGCGCCATCGCTGCCTGGCGGCGGACAAGCGCCTCGTCCGCCATCACGGCGTCAAGCCGTGGTCCGATCAGCGCGGCCTCGGCCTCTTCGGCCTGCATCAACCGCTTTCCGAGACTCTCCACCTTTGCCACGGCATGGCGATGCGCCGCGATCAGATCCACGAGTCCATCCGCCTCTCGTGGCTCGCCATTGCTGCACACAAGTTGGATCGGCATCGAC
>NZ_RZSC01001375.1:0-755 GCF_003998155.1 Mesorhizobium sp. M1E.F.Ca.ET.063.01.1.1 | reverse complement strand
CTGATCCGCTTTCCGACCGTCAATCCGCCAGGCGAGGCCTATCGGCCATGCGCCGAGTATCTTGGCGCGCGCCTCAAGAAGCTCGGCTTTGAAACCGAGTTCATTCGCGCCGAGGGCGCGCCCGGCGATACCGACCGCTACCCGCGCGTCAATGTCGTCGCCCGTTTCGATGGCCGCGCGCCGGGCGCTTGCGTCCACTTCAACTCGCACATCGATGTCGTCGAGGCCGGCGACGGCTGGACCGTCGATCCTTTTGCGGGAGTGGTGAAGGGCGGCCGGGTCTATGGCCGCGGTGCTTGCGACATGAAGGGCGGGCTCGCCGCTTCGGTCATCGCCGCGGAAGCTTTCATGCAGGTCTATCCCGAATTTCCCGGCGCCATCGAGATATCGGGCACGGTCGACGAGGAGTCCGGCGGCTTCGGCGGCGTCGCGCATCTGGCGAAGCTGGGCTACTTCTCCAGGCCGAAGGTCGACCACGTCATCATTCCCGAGCCGCTGAACAAGGACCGGATCTGCCTTGGTCATCGCGGCGTCTGGTGGGCCGAGATCGAGACCAAGGGCGAGATCGCGCATGGCTCGATGCCTTTCCTTGGCGACAACGCCGTGCGCCATATGGGCGCCGTGCTGCAGGCCTTCGAGGACGAGCTTTTCCCGGCGCTCGACCGCAAGATGACGCGCATGCCGGTGGTGCCCGAGGGCGCCCGGCGCTCGACCATGAACATCAACTCCATCCATGGCGGCCAGACCGAGGATTT
>NZ_RZSC01001374.1:0-762 GCF_003998155.1 Mesorhizobium sp. M1E.F.Ca.ET.063.01.1.1 | reverse complement strand
TCTACGGCTGGGTGACGCTCGCCATGGCGACCGGGGCTTTTCGGAACCGAAAGCTGCAACTGATCTTCGCCTGGCTGGCGATCTCCACGTTGAACGAGGTCTTCATCGGCAGCCGCGCGATCAGGCTCCTGTTCATCACCGAGTTCGGCCCACTCTTCGCCGCCGGCCTGCTGGTCCACCACCTTCACGCGCATGGCCGTTCAAGGCCCGCCTTGCTGCTCCTCGCGGCTGCCTTCCTGATCTCCAGCTGCACCATCACCGTGACCCAGCAGTGGATGCTGGAGGCCTATGGCGCCGCCGTCCCGACCGCCAATCTGGTGGCCGCCAATGTCGTCATGCATGGCGCGTTGATTGCCGCTGTCTTGCTGCACGGCCATATCAGCTCGTCCTCGCTGACATTGGCGCTCGGCGGCCTGACCTATCCGCTCTACCTCCTGCACCAGAACGTCGGCTATTTCGTCATCAACGCCGCCACACCGCTGGCCGGCGGATGGGTGGCCGCCTTTGCCTGCGTCGCGCTCATGCTCTTTGTCTCCTCGGCGATCTGGCTCTATTTCGAGCGGCCGGCGCAGCGCATGCTCCGGATCGGGCTTGCGCGGGCGGTCGAGGCCGGGCGATTGAGACTGCGCCGCACCACCGCCCAGCCGGCCGAATGAAAAAGGGCGCCAAGCGGCGCCCTTTTGTCTTATGTTCCAATCGCTTACTGTGGCAGCTTGTCGTCGACGCCCTTGACGTAGAAATTCATGCCGAGCAGCGTGCCGT
>NZ_RZSC01001373.1:0-766 GCF_003998155.1 Mesorhizobium sp. M1E.F.Ca.ET.063.01.1.1 | reverse complement strand
ATGCGTGACCAGATCAGGTCCTGCGAGCGAAGCATTTGGAAAGCTCCAGCCATGCGGCGCTGATCGAGGGTGCCCTCGACCCACATCATGTCCTCGAGCAGGGTAATCTGGCTCTCGTCCATGAAAAGGCCGAGTTCGCCTGGTTCTTCGAAATCAACCTGCGCCGCGAAAAGCGACAGGCTGGCAAATCGGTGATCGCCGTCGCGCGCCATTGCCGACGCGGCAATCGACAGCAGCGTCCCGCCAAGGCAGTAGCCCACCCCGTGGATCCGGCTGCTCCCAGTCGCTTTTCCGACCTCATCCAAGGCCGCCATCACGCCGAGGCGGCGGTAGTCGTCCAGGGAGAGTCCACTCTGATCGCTGCTCGGATTACGCCAGGAGATGCAGAAAACGGTATAGCCGCTCTGCACAAGGTAGCGGACCAGCGAGTTCTGCGGCGAAAGATCGAGAATGTAGTATTTCATGATCCAGGCGGGGGTTATGAGGATCGGCTCCTCCTTCACCGTGCCCGTCATTGGGGCATAGCGGATCAACTCGATCAGCTCGTTTTTGAAGATCACCTCGCCTGGCGTGATGGCGACTTCGATGCCTGGCCGAAACCGTTCCGCGCCAGCCGGCGGTCTACCGTCGATCAGACGAAGCAGGTCGTCGGCGAGGTTGTTGGCGCCGCTTACGAAATTGGCGCCATTTTCCCTAAAGGTCTTGTCGATGACTTCCGGGTTGAGCGCAGGGAAATTCGAGGGCGAGACGGTGTCCAGGATTTGCC
>NZ_RZSC01001372.1:0-767 GCF_003998155.1 Mesorhizobium sp. M1E.F.Ca.ET.063.01.1.1 | reverse complement strand
GCACTGGTCGAGGAACTCGCGCTCTGCGCCGGAACCAGAAGCCTGGTGTTCTGGACGCCGTACTGCCAGGGGTCGACCATCTGCATGACCGTGTTGGACGCCTGGGCGTTGCCGGCCGCCGGCGTCACGCCTTCAGTGCGCACGTAGTCGTCGCTGGTGCACCCGGCGAGGGCGCCGGCGAGCAGCAAGGCGATGCAAGGAGCCAGACGCATGGGCTCAATCCTTCGGCAGATCGAGGAAGTGACCGGACGTCGTGGCGGCCACCGGGCGGGCTGCACTGCCGTCGGCCAGCGCCACGGGGCGCTTGGGCGCCGAGGCATTCACTTCCTCGGTGTTGTTCAGGAAGTAGTCGACATTGCTTGCCGGCCGCGTCCCGTCGGTCGGCTCGACCATCTTCTTCGACGGATCGACCGGCTTGACCAGGTAAGGCGTGACGATGATCACCAGGTCGGTCTCGCGCCGCTGATAGGATTTCGAGGAGAACAGCGGACCGAGCACCGGCAGCTTGCCGAGCCCCGGCAGGCGCGAGGTGGTGATGTCGTTCTGCGACTGCAAAAGGCCGGCGATCATGAAGCTCTGGCCATTCTTCAGGTCGACCGAGGTCTTGGCCCGGCGCACGATGAAGGCCGGGATGGAAATGCCGCTGCTGACCTCGATGGAGGCAGAAGTGTCGATCGAGGATACTTCCGGCGCGATGTCGAGGCTGACCAGCCCGTCCTTGAGAACGGTCGGCGTGAAATCCAGGCCGACGCCGTATTTCTTGTAGG
>NZ_RZSC01001371.1:0-769 GCF_003998155.1 Mesorhizobium sp. M1E.F.Ca.ET.063.01.1.1 | reverse complement strand
GATCGCCAATCGTGGCGAGATCGCCTGTCGCGTCATCAAGACGGCGCGCAAGATGGGGATTGCCACGGTCGCGGTCTATTCGGATGCCGATCGTGACGCCATGCATGTCGAAATGGCCGACGAAGCGGTGCATATCGGCCCGCCGGCCGCCGCGCAGAGCTATCTCCTGCCTGAGAAGATCATCGCCGCCTGCAAGGAGACCGGCGCCGAGGCGGTGCATCCCGGCTACGGCTTCCTGTCGGAGCGCGCTTCCTTCTGCGAAGCGCTGGAAAAGGAAGGCATCGTCTTCATCGGGCCGAAGCCCAAGGCGATCCGCGCGATGGGCGACAAGATCGAATCGAAGAAATTCGCCAGCCAGGCCAAGGTCTCGACCGTTCCCGGCTGGCTGGGCGTCATCGAAAATGCCGACCATGCCGAAAGGATCGCCGGCGAGATCGGCTATCCGGTCATGATCAAGGCCTCGGCCGGCGGCGGCGGCAAGGGCATGCGCATCGCCTGGAGCGAGGCGGAAGTCCGCGACGGCTTCGAGCGCGCGCGCTCGGAAGCGAAAAGCTCCTTCGGCGACGACCGCGTCTTCATCGAGAAATTCGTCGTCGATCCGCGTCATATCGAGATCCAGGTGCTGGCGGACGCGCATGGCAACGCGCTCTATCTGGGCGAGCGCGAGTGCTCGGTCCAACGCCGCAACCAGAAGGTGGTCGAGGAGGCGCCGTCGCCGTTCCTCGACGCCAAGACGCGCAAGGCGATGGGAGAGCAGGCGGTGGCGCTG
>NZ_RZSC01001370.1:0-770 GCF_003998155.1 Mesorhizobium sp. M1E.F.Ca.ET.063.01.1.1 | reverse complement strand
TGTCATGGCCGCAGGTGCTTCCAGCGGCTCGGGCGGCGGCCTGCTGTCGTCGCTGCAGGGGGCGCTTGGCGGCGTGCTCGGCGAGAAGACCGGCGCGCTGATCAACGGCATCGCCGCGCTCAGGGCCTCCGGCCTCGACATGGCGCAGATTCAAAAGGCCGGCGCCACGCTGGTCCAGCAAGCGGAAGCCGCCGCCGGCCCGGATCTCACCAATCAGGTGCTTGGCTCGGTGCCGGGCCTCAAAGGCCACCTCGGGCTCTGAACAGGCCTTCACGTCGGCAAAGCGTAAGCCATCACATAATCACCCGGCTCGGTCGGCACCAAGCCGGGCGACTACGTGATGGCCTACACGCTGCCGAAGTAAGGCGCCGGGTTAAGCTCAAAGGCCAAGGTGGCTCCTCAGGCTGGGCACTTGACCGAGCACCTGGTTGGTGAGGTCGGGGCCGGCAGCCGCTTCGGCCTGCTTGATCAAAGTCTCGCCGGCCTGCCGGATCTGCGCCATGTCGAGGCCGGACTCTTTCAGTGCCGCGACGCCGTTGATCAATGCGCCTGCCTTTTCGCCGAGCACGCCGCCCAACGCTCCCTGCAGCGAAGACAGCAAGCCGCCACCCGAACCAGCTGCGGCGCCGGCGGCCATCACATCGTATTTCTGGGCCAGCGCATCGGCGCCCGGGATCTGATCGAAGAAGGACGAAACGCTGGTGCCTTCAGCTTCGTGCTCGAGCACGGAGAAGATGGTGCCGACGACCGTCTCGGTGGTTGGCTGGTCG
>NZ_RZSC01000136.1:0-10875 GCF_003998155.1 Mesorhizobium sp. M1E.F.Ca.ET.063.01.1.1 | reverse complement strand
TGTTTGGACCGGGGACATCGCGAACAGGTGTGCGAAGACATCGCGAACAGTTTTGCGCGTTTTGCGCGAGGGGGTTCGGGATGCCATTCGAGGCCAGAAGCGTGATGAGCCAGAAAGAAGAGTTCGTGAGATTGGCGCTGGCGCCTGGCGCCAATGTGAGCGCGTTGTGCCGGCGCTTCGGCATTGGCCGGACCTGTGGCCACAAGTTGCTTTCGCGCTATCGGATGGAAGGGGCGGCCGGCCTGGCGGAGCAGTCTCGGCGACCGCTGTCGAGCCCGGCACGCAGCGCGCCGGAGGTGGAGGCGGCAGCCGTTTCGGTGCGTGTGGCGCATCCAGCCTGGGGTGGGCGCAAGATCGCGCGAGTGCTTGCCCGCGAAGGCATCGGCACGCCGGCGGCCTCGACGGTCACCGGCATCCTGCGCCGCAACGGTATCGAGCTGGGGGCTTTGGGCGGCGGAGCCCAGCCTTTCATTCGCTTCGAGCATGCCGCCCCCAACCACCTGTGGCAGATGGACTTCAAGGGCCACGTTGCCTTGCGCGCCGGCCGGCTGCATCCGCTTACCGTGCTCGACGACCATTCGCGCTTCTCGATCGCGCTGTCGGCCTGCGCCGACCAGACCACCGAAACCGTAAAAGCCCGGCTGATCGCCGCCTTCCGTCGCTATGGCCTGCCGTGGCGCATCGCCACAGACAATGGTCCGCCTTGGGGCGATGGCGGCCGCAACGACTTCACCTTGCTCACCGTCTGGCTGATCGAGATTGGCATCGCCGTCAGCCACTCCAGGCCTTGCCATCCGCAGACGCTCGGCAAGGACGAGCGCTTCCATCGTTCGCTCAAGGCCGAGGCATTGCAGGGACCGCCCTTCGCCAATCTCGCCGAGGCTCAGGATGCATTCGACCAGTGGCGCCACGTCTACAACGCCCAGCGTCCCCACGATGCCTTGGGCGGCGGCGTGCCGCTCGATCGCTACCAGGCCTCGCCGCGCCAGTATCGCGAAACAGTCGAGCCGTTCGAATATGCCAAGGACGATCTCATCCGCCGCGTTCAGCAGCACGGCTTCGTCTCCATTCTCGGCCGAACCATACGCTTGTGCCGGGCCTTCGCCGGAAAGTCCGTCGCTTTCCGCCCCACCGCCACCGACGGCGTCTTCGACGCCTGGTTCAGACATCAGAAAATAGAAACCATCGACCTCAATGCCCTCGCCCGATAGCATGCAAAACTGTTCGCGATGTCTTCGCACACCTGTTCGCGATGTCCCCGGTCCAAACAAAGGGGAGAAGGGAAGGAGCCATCTGGCCCTACACCTCGCCGGCAAAACCCGCTACACACCCCGCATGAACCAGCACGCCAAGCTCAGGATCGGCCATTCGGCCTGTCCGCACGATTGTCCGTCCACCTGCGCGCTCGAAGTCGAGCTGCTCGACGAAAACCGCATCGGCCGCGTCCATGGCGCCAAGGCGAACAGCTACACGGCGGGCGTCGTCTGCGCCAAGGTCGCCCGCTATGCCGACCGCGTCCACCATCCCGACCGGCTGCTGAAGCCGCTGGTGCGCGCCGGCGCCAAGGGCGAGGGCGCCTGGAAGGAAGCGAGCTGGGAAGCGGCGCTCGATCTCGTGGCGGAAAAATTCATCGCTGCCGAAGAGAAATACGGCTCGGAAACCGTCTGGCCCTATTTCTATGCCGGCACGATGGGGCTGGTGCAGCGCGACGGCATCGAGCGGCTGCGGCATGCGAAGAAATACTCCGGCTTCTTCGGCTCCATCTGCACCAACCTCGCCTGGACCGGCTGGATGATGGGGGCGGGCGCCCTGCGCGGTCCCGATCCGCGCGAGATGGCGAAGTCCGACTGCGTGGTGATCTGGGGCACCAATGCGGTGGTCACCCAGGTCAACGTCATGACCCATGCGACCAGGGCGCGGAAAGAACGCGGCGCCAGGATCGTCGTCATCGACATCTACGACAACGCCACCATGAAGCAGGCCGATCTCGGCCTGGTGCTCAAGCCCGGCACCGATGGCGCGCTCGCCTGCGCGGTCATGCATGTGCTGTTCCGCGATGGCATGGCCGACCGCGCCTATCTCGAAAAATACACAGACGATCCGCGCGGGCTGGAAGAGCACCTCAAGACCCGCACGCCGGAGTGGGCGGCGGCCATCACCGGGCTCTCCGTCGCCGAGATCGAGGCTTTCGCGCATCTGGTCGGCACGACGAAGAAGACCTACTTCCGCCTCGGCTATGGTTTTGCTCGCCAGCGCAACGGCTCGATCAACGTGCATGCCGCCTCCTGCATCGCCGCGGTCACCGGCGCCTGGCAATATGAGGGCGGAGGCGCCTTCCATTCCAATTCCGGTATCTTCAAGCTGAACCAGGACGTGCTCGAGGGCACCGCGATGCGCGACCCGAAGGTGCGCTATCTCGACCATTCGCGCATCGGTCCGGTGCTGACCGGAGCCGAGGACGCGCTTTACGGCGGCCCGCCGGTGACGGCGATGCTGATCCAGAACACCAACCCCGCCAACGTCGCGCCGGAGCAGCGCCTGGTGAAGCGAGGCTTCCTGCGCGAGGACCTGTTCTCTTGCGTGCACGAGCAGTTCATGACCGATACGGCCAAGCTCGCCGACGTGGTGCTGCCGGCGACGATGTTTTTGGAGCATGACGACGTCTACAAGGGCGGCGGCAACCAGCACATCACGCTCGGCCCCAAGCTGATCGAGCCGCCGCAAGGACCGCGCACCAACCACTATGTCAATGAGGAGCTCGGCAAGCGGCTGGGCGTCGGCGACCGGCCGGGCTTCGGCCTGACCGAGAAGGAGCATATCGACATCATCCTCGGCAAGCGCGGGTTGGGCAGCTTCGACAGCCTCAGGCAACAGAAGTGGGTCGACCTGCAGCCGGAGTTCGACGACGCGCATTTCATCAACGGCTTCGGCCATGCCGACAAGAAATTCCACTTCCGCCCCAACTGGACGGGGCAGGCGGCGCCCAACCGGCCGCCGAAGAGCATGGGCCTGTTCGGACCGGTCGATCGGCTGCCGGAATTCCCTGACCATGTCGACCTGATCGAGGTGGCGGATGAGGAGCATCCGTTCCGCCTGACGACCTCGCCGGCGCGCAATTTCCTCAACTCCACCTTTGCCGAGACGCCGGTGTCGAAGGCCAAGGAAGGCAGGCCGGAACTGCTGCTTCATCCCGAGGACGCCGCGTCGCTCGGCATCGAGGATGGCGGCCGCGTCGAGGTCGGCAACCGGCGCGGCGACCTCGTGCTGCACGCCAAGCTCTTCGACGGCGTGAAGCGCGGCGTGGTGGTGGCCGAAGGCATCTGGCCGAACGGCGCGCACGAGCGCGGCGAGGGCATCAACGTGCTCACCGGCGCCGACGCGCCGGCGCCCTATGGCGGCGCCGCCTTCCACGACAACAAGGTCTGGCTCAGGGCGCTTTGATCGCTCGGCTTTGACTATTTGGCGGCCTGAGCGTCCAGCGTCTTGATCTCTTCCGCGGCCGCCTTGCGGGCCGTGGCATCGATGCCGGTTGCACCCTTGTCCTTGGCGAATGCGATGAGAGCTGTGCGTGTTTGCTCGTCGCATCCATCCTCGCCCACGCCGTCGATGCCGGCCTTGCGGGCAGCAGCGAGGACGGAGTCGCAGGCGTCGGGCGCGAAGGCGAACTGTCCCATGATGGCGCCGAGCGTCAGCGGGTCCTGCAGGCGCGGATCGTCGCGGATCGCCTGAAGGGTGGCGTTGCCGACCGCGCGTGATTTCCGGTCCTGCGCGATCTGCGTCAGGTCGAAGATGAATTCGAACTCCGCCTTGTCGACGCCGTCGGGTTTCGAGACCAGGATGTCCAGCGCATAGCGCGTGACTTCGTCGGGCGTGACGACCGCTCGCACGACCCTTGCCTGGTGATAGTTGCGCACCAGCACCCAGCGCGAGGGGAGGTCGCCATAGCGGGCGAGCATGCCGAGCTGCTTGATGGCGGCCTTCTTCTGCTTGTCGGTCTTGGCGGCCTGCGCCTGGGTGAAGGCCTTGTCGCGGACGCGGTCGAGGATTTCGCCCGCGAGCATGTCTGAAGCCGGTGCCGCCTGCTGTGTCCCGGCCGCCGTTTGCGGGCTCGGAGCATCGGTGAGCGGGCCTTTCGCATCGACCCATGCGGCCAGCGCCTTGCGCGCGTCGGGGCCGAAATAGCCCTTCAGCTCACCCGCGTAAAAACCCTCGCTCTTCAGCGTCGTCTCGATCGCGATGCGGATTTCGTCGGGCAGGGCCTTGCCGACGCCGACCAGGTTTTCCTCGTCGAGGCCGGCCGGCGCTTCCCGGAACGCGTCCATCACCGCGGCGGCGACCGCGGCCGTTCCGGCGCTGGAGGCCGGCCCGGAAAAGAGGCCGCTGAGTTCGATACCGGCATCGCCGCCGAACACCCCGGCGCCCATCCTGCCGATGCCGTCATTGTAGAGGGCAATGCGGTTGGTGATGCCTTCGCGCAGCGTCATCAAGTGATCGAAACTGTCGAAGGTGAAGGCATCGGCGAGCTTGCCCTTTGCCTTGAGCGAGCCCAACCGTGCCGCCTCGCGCCACGCGTGCAGCCGCTCGCGCGGGTTCTTGTCGATGCCGAGACCGTTGTCATAGGCGTCGCCGAGCAGCACCATGGCTTCGACGCTGCCGAGATTGGCGGCGTTGATCAGCATCGCGGTCGCCCTGACGTCGTCCTGCGGATAGACCAAGCCCCGCCGCAGCAGCTTGGCATGAAGCAGGTAGGCCTGCGCCTCCTTCTTGCCTTCGCCCTCGTCGATCAGGGTTTTCAGTCGATCGTCGCTCAGGCCGTCTTCGCGGCGCGACGGCCGATAGCTGGTCGAATCGAGATTGGCATATTGCGTCGAGGCGTAGAGCCAGAGCGCGTCGCGGTCGCCCCCATCCGCCAGTGGCTTCAGCGTGGCGCGCGCCTGGTCCTCGCTCCTGAACTGCTGATTGTCCGAAAGCTCGAGCCGCGCCAGCGCCAGCGCCGCGCCGGGCTCGCCGGCATCGGCGCCGTCGCTCAGGCGTTCGACCAGCATTTCGGGATAGTCGACCCGCACGCCGTCATAGTCGACAAGCGGGCCCGCAAGCCTGATGCAGGCATCGAGGTCCCATGAGCCGTTGAACAGCTGGACCGCCGCCCGCGGCTGGCGGCCGACGAACCTGCCGTCCAGCAGCAGGCCGGCGAGCATCGGCCCGGCCTCGGCAACATTCTTGGCGGCGCGCAGCATGGCGATGGCGCGCTTGCCGTCCGTCGGGCCGCCTTCGCCCTTGGCCAGCATGTCGGCCAGCATCGGGATGGCGTAATCGTCGTGACCGACGCGCGCCTCCAGCAACTGCCTGGCCTTTGCTGCATCCTGCGGCGTCCCCCGGCCCAGCCGGAGCGCCGTGATGTAGGCGAGCGCGGATCGTACCGAGTCATTGGTCCCGGCCTGGGAATCGGCCTCGACAGCATGAAAGGCCTTTTGCTGCTCGTCGCCGGTGAAGCCGTCCTTCTCCAGCGTCGTCTGCGCGATCAGCAGCGGCATGCCCTTACGGACCTGGCTGTCCCATTCGCCGGGCGACTGGCCCTGGACCGGCGCGTCGATGATGTGCTGCGCGGTCTCGACCAGCTTGCGCGCGTCGCGGCGCAGCAGCGGCCCGTCGTTATACTGGCGGAGCAGCGTCATCAGGGCCATCAGATGCCCGGCGGCGCCAGCTTTCTGCAGGGCGTCGAGCGCCATTTCGCGGGTGATCGCCGGCGCACCGGCATCCGCGCGGTCGCGCCGATGCACCGCATAGAACTCGTAGAGCAGGAAATTCGCTTCAGGGCTGCCGCCGTCGGCCAGCGGCTTGATCTGCGGGATGAGCCAGGTCAGTCCCGGCTGGTCGAGCGCTACTTCGACCCTCAGCCATTGCAGCGTCAACCGCTTTTCCTGCGGCGCGCCGAGCATCGCCGCCTGACATTTGTCGGCCAGGCCTTTGAGCTTGCCGAAGTTCATATCGAACGGGAAGAGCTCGCCATACTGGATCGGCGGCGCCTTGGCTTCGGGGTCGAGCGGCACGGAGGCGCCCCGGTCGCAGGTGGTGATCGCCTCGGCGAGCGCGGCCTTCTTTGCCGCATCGTCCGATTTGTCGGAAGATGCCTGGGCGGCGAATGCCCCGCCGGCGAGTGGTGCGAGCACGAGGCAGGAAAGAACCAGGACATGCACTGGCCGTAACATGGGCGTCCCCCCTCGGACCCGGCCCGGGCGGCGCGTCGCGGCCGGACAGCGGAGCTAAATTAGCACATCGCGCGAGCCATGATGAGTGTGACGCTTCACATTCGCGTACAGTTCGCCCTTGTCTCGCTCCGATGTCGTGGCGCCGTAGCCGGCTGAATCAATTTGGCAAGGTGGCGTGCTAGAGGATTGTTCCGACTCAGCTTTCGACAGGGATAGCCATGCCGCAACTCAAGATAGCCATTACCGGCGCACTCGGCCGCATGGGCCGGCAGATGGCGGAGACCGTCGCGGCCGATCCGCGGCTCGATCTCGCCGCCCGCTTCCACCGACCGGGCAGCGCAGGTGAGGGGCTGGTCGAGCGTGACGAGGCGCTGGCGCTGGCCGATGTGGTCGTCGACTTCACCACGCCGGCAGCGTCCGCCGAACTGGCAAAGGCCTGCGCGGCGCGCGGCGGGCCGGCGCTGGTCATCGGTTCGACAGGTTTCGACGCCGCTGAACTGGAAACCATCGCCGACGCCGCGAGGAAAATCGCCATCGTGCGCTCCGGCAGCTATTCGCTGGGGCTCAACCTGCTGACCGGCCTGGTCGAGCAGGCGGCGCGGGCACTCGGCGCCGACGATTGCGACATCGAGATTTTCGAAGCGCATCACCGCCTGAAGGTTGACGCGCCGTCGGGCACGGCGCTGATGCTGGGCGAGGCGGCCGCGCGCGGGCGAGGCGTCAGGCTGGATGAGCTGGCAAGGCGTACCCGCGACGGCGTCACCGGCCCGCGTCCCGCCGGCGAGATCGGCTTTGCCGTGCTGCGGGGCGGCAGCATCGTCGGCGAGCACAGCGCCAGCTTCCTTGGCGAAGCCGAGGCGCTCACGCTCTCGCATGCTGCAGGCGACCGCTCGATGTTCGCGCGCGGCGCCATCGCGGCGGCGCTGTGGGTCGCCGGACAGCCGCCCGGCGAATACGGCATGCGCGACGTGCTTGGCTTCACCTCCACGTGATTGGCAATCCCGCTCGGTTCCATTTCAACAGCCGCTAAAATGGCTGAAAGCCAGCTGAAAGCTTGGGCATGCCATGACAGTTTTGTGGCGTTCGCCACGTGACCGGTCTGGGAGCGGGCCGGCAAGGAGGAAATGCGGCGCGGCCCGGATGGCACGCCGCCCAGGTGGAGGAAGTTACGTGACCGGTTTCATCTCTAAATGCGCCCTGCGTTCGGCGGCGTTGACGCTTGCCATGGTTGCCGCGGGCGCAACGACTGCGTCGGCCGCCGACAAGATCTCGATCATGGTGGGCGGCTACGAAAAACAGATCTACCTGCCCGCCAAGCTCGCCGAGGCGCTCGGCTATTTCAAGGATGAAGGCCTCGACGTCGAGCTGCTCAATGAGCCTGCGGGCGTCGATGCCGAGAACGAGATGCTGGCGGGTGCCGTTCAGGGCGTGGTCGGCTTCTACGACCACAGCATCGACCTGCAGGCCAAGGGCAAGTTCGTCGAATCCGTCGTCCAGTTCAGCCAGGCGCCGGGCGAGGTCGAGCTTGTCTCGGCGAAACATCCGGAGATCAAGTCGCCCGCCGATTTCAAGGGCATGAGCCTCGGCGTCACCGGCCTCGGCTCCTCGACCAACTTCCTGACCGAATATCTTGCGGTCAAGAACGGGCTGAAGCTCGGCGAATTCACCTCCGTGCCGGTCGGCGCCGGCAACACTTTCATCGCCGCCATGCAGCAGGACAAGATCCAGGCCGGCATGACGACCGAGCCGACGATCACGCGGCTGCTCAAGACCGGCGAGGCCAAGGTGCTCGTCGACATGCGCACCGTGGAAGGCACCAAGGCAGCACTTGGCGGCACCTATCCGGCCGCCTCGCTCTACATGCAGACCGAATGGGTCGACGCCCACAAGGAAACGGTTCAGAAGCTCGCCAACGCCTTCGTCAAGACGCTGAAGTTCATCAGCACCCACAGCGGCGCCGAGATCGCCGAAAAGATGCCGAAGGACTATTATGTCGGCGACAAGGAAGGCTATGTGAAAGCGCTCGACGCCGGCAAGGCGATGTTCACCCCCGATGGCGTGATGCCGCAGGGTGGACCGGAGACGGTTCTTTCGGTGCTGTCGGCCTTCAAGAAGGAACTGCAGGGCAAGCAGATCGACCTTTCCAAGACCTACACCACGGAATTCGTCAAGAACGTGAAATAGCGGATTAGGCGGCGCGAGGTTCCGACCTCGCGCCGCCGCCCTATCTTGTTCCACGTCCGGCGATCACCGCGCGGCGGTCGCACGCTATTGGAGTTTGCTCAACTATGGCTGTTAAAAAGACCGCTCCGGCGATCGAGCTGATCAATGTCAGCCGCCGCTTCCTTTCCCCCACCGGCAAATCCCTGACCGCGATCCGCGATTTCACCATGACGGTCGAGCGTGGCGAGTTCGTCGCCGTCGTCGGCCCGACCGGCTGCGGCAAGTCGACGACGCTCAACCTGGTCACCGGGCTGGCCAGCCCGAGCGCCGGCGAGGTTCGCGTCATGGGCGCGCCGGTCAAGGGCATCGACCCGCGCATCGGTTTCGTGTTCCAGACCGATGCGCTGTTCCCTTGGCGCACGGTGATCGAAAATGTCATGGCCGGGCCGCTGTTCCGCGGCAAGCCGAAAGCGCAGGCGCAGGCCTCGGCGCGAGACTGGCTGGCTCGCGTTGGCCTGGCACGCTTCGAGCAGCACTATCCGCACCAGCTTTCCGGCGGCATGCGCAAGCGCGTGGCGCTGGCGCAGACCTTCATCAACGGTCCCGAGATCCTGTTGATGGACGAGCCGTTCTCGGCGCTCGACGTGCAAACCCGCGTCCTCATGCACGAGGAATTGCTGCGCCTGTGGTCCGAGGCCAAGGCCTCGGTGGTCTTCGTCACGCATGACCTTGAGGAGGCGATCGCGCTGGCCGACAAGGTCTATGTGCTCACGGCCGGGCCGGCGACCGTCAAATCCGTCTACACGATCGACCTGCCGCGCCCGCGCGTCGTCGCCGACATCCGCTACGACCAGAGCTTCATCGATTATTCGCGCACCATCTGGGCCGACCTCAAGGAAGAGGTCGAGACCAGCTATGCCCGCGCAGCCGCGTGAAGGAGGCTTTTATGACAGACGCCACCGTCAACATCTCGACCGCGAGCTTCAGGCCAGGAACGTCGGACGCCGAAATCGAGGCAGCCGCCGCCAAGGCGGCCGCGCATCGGCGCCATTCCGTCATCTTCTGGCGGCTCGCCATCCTCATCGCTTTCCTCGGCGCGTGGGAAATCGCCGGCCGCATGGCCTGGATCGATCCCTTCTTCTACGCCATGCCGAGCACGATTGCTGGACGGCTCTATGAATGGATGACGGAGGGGACCTCGGAAGGGCCGCTCTGGTACCACCTCTATGTCACCATGGAGGAGTCGGTGCTGGGCTTCGTCACCGGTTCGGTCGCCGGCATCATCATTGGCGTCGCGCTCGGCCGCAACCGCATGGCTGCGGATATCTTCTCCATCTACATCAAGGTGATCAACTCGATCCCGCGCGTCGTGCTGGCGCCGATCTTCATCATGATCCTCGGCCTCGGCCTTGCCTCCAAGGTGGCGCTGGCCTTCGTCATGGTGTTCTTCGTCGTCTTCCACAACGCCTTCCAGGGCGTGCGCGAGGCCGACCGCGCGATGATCGCCAATGCCCGCATCCTCGGCGCCTCCGACTGGCAGTTGACGCGTTCGGTGATCGTGCCGTCGGCGATGAGCTGGATCTTCGCCAGCCTGCATGTCAGCTTCGGCTTTGCCATCATCGGCGCCATCGTGGGCGAGTTCGTCGGCTCGCGCTTCGGTATCGGCCTCTTGATCAACATCGCCAAAGGCTCGTTCGACGCGGCCGGCATGTATGCGGCGATCGTTATCGTCATGGTCGTGGCGCTGGGCGCCGAATATCTGATGACGCTGGTCGAGAACCGGCTGGCGAAATGGCGTCCGCAGCCGCTGCATGAAACGCAGTGACCACCAACGCCCTGGCTAGTCTTTAACTGGAACGTAGCGGCAGCCGCACCTCGACCTTGAGCCCGCCGGAGGCAGCGTCGCCAAGCGCGACGCTGCCTCCGGCATTTTCGACCACCTCGCGCACGATGGCGAGCCCGAGCCCGCTGCCTTCCTCGTTCGTGCCGACAATACGGTAAAAGCGTTCGAAGACGTGTTCCCGCTCTTCCGGCGGAATGCCGGGGCCGGCATCGGTGACGGTGAGCTGCGCCTCGCTATCGACGGCGGCGATCTTCACCGTGACGCTGCCACCGGGCTTGGAGTATCGCAGGGCATTATCGACGAGGTTCACGATCATCTCGCGCAGCATCGTGCCGTCGCCGATCACCGGAACAGGCCCGGTTTCCTCGAGGCCGAGATCGATGTTGCGTTCGATTGCCCTCGGCGCATGCGTTTCCAGCACCTGGCGGCAGGCTTCGGTGAGGTCGATGCGGTCGGCGCGCGGCCGCCGGCTGCCGGGCTCCGCGCGCGACAGTGTGAGCAGCTGTTCGGCGAGCCGCGCCAGCCGGCCGGAGCTGGCCTGCAGGGCGACAAGCGCTTCCTGGCGCTTATCGGCGGCAGTTTCGCGCAGCGCGTAGCTTGCCTGGGTCCACAGCAGCGCCACAGGTGTGCGCAGTTGGTGCGCCGCATTGGCCATGAACC
>NZ_RZSC01001369.1:0-770 GCF_003998155.1 Mesorhizobium sp. M1E.F.Ca.ET.063.01.1.1 | reverse complement strand
GGTTAGAGCAGTTCAGCGATCTGAAGCTGAATTGCTCTAACGCTGCCAGGATGCAGTGAGCGCCGAGGAAGCCGGATCCGCCGGTTACAAGCACCAACTCACCGCTCATGCCTCCCGTCCCTTACGCGTTGCAAGCCCTCAAATGGCGACCTGCGTGCCGATCTCGACAACGCGCCCGGTCGGGATCTGGAAATACTCTGTCGCGTCCGCCGCCGTCTTCGCCAAACCTATGAACAGCCTGTCCTGCCATATCGGCATGCCGGAATTGGGCGATGCCTTCAGCGAGCGCCGCGACAGGAAGAAGGACGTCGTCATGATATCGAACTTCCAGCCCTGCTTGCGGCAGATCGCGAGCGCGCGCGGGATGTTCGGCTGCTCCATATAGCCGAAGGTGAGCGTCACCCGCATGAACAGCTCGTTGACGGTCTCCATCTTCACGCGCTCGCTGTCGGGCACCACCGGCTGCGGCGCCGTCACGACCGAGAGGATGACGTTCTGTTCGTGCAGAACCTTGTAGTGCTTCAGGCTGTGCATCAGCGCCGTCGGTGCGCTGAGAGGGTCGCTCGTCAGGAACACCGCGGTTCCCGACACCAGTTGCGGCTTCTTTTTCAGAAGGTTCGCCGCCAGGAAGTCGAGCGGGATCTCGTTGCGGCGCGTCTTGTCGAAGAGATAACGGCTGCCGCGCACCCAGGTCCACATGCCGAGGATGATGGCGAAGGCCACAGCCAGCGAAGACCAGCCGCCCTCGAACACCTTGATGATATTGGAAG
>NZ_RZSC01001368.1:0-775 GCF_003998155.1 Mesorhizobium sp. M1E.F.Ca.ET.063.01.1.1 | reverse complement strand
GGAGGGGATGGCGGCGATGGCGGAGAAATATCGCGCAGGCGGCGATCTCTATATGCCGGTCGAACCGCCCGAGGCGGAAAATCAGGCTTTGGCGCAGAAAGATCGGGAGACGCACTGAGCCATGCGCCGCGTCCTTGTCAAAGGCGCCGGTGTGGCAGGCCTCACCGTCGCCCACGAATTGGCCGCGCGGGGTGCGTCGGTCACGGTTGCTGAAATTCGCAGCCAGATAGGCGGCAACGCCTCCTGGCTCGCTGGCGGCATGCTCGCCCCCTGGTGCGAACGCGAAAGCGCCGAGGAGGCGGTTGTCACGCTCGGCAAGGTTTCGGCCGACTGGTGGGAAAGGACGCTGCCCGGGCTCGTGACAAGGGCCGGCACTCTCGTCGTCGCTCACGCGCGCGACGCCTTCGAGCTTGCCCGTTTTTCGGCTCGCACGCGCAATTGTGAGCCGCTCGACGAAAAGGCGATTGCCGCCCTCGAACCCGATCTTGCCGGTCGCTTCCGCCAGGGCCTGTTCTTTGCCGGCGAAGCCCATCTCGATCCCCGTCGGGTTCTCGAAGCCCTCGCCGGCAAACTGCGCGCCATGGGCGTCGTCTTCCTTTTCGAGGCGGGCGAGGTTGCCCTTTCCGACTTCGATCAGGTGATCGACTGCACGGGCATCGCGCGAGCCGACGACGACTTGCGCGGCGTGCGCGGCGAAATGCTGCTCCTCCACACGCGTGAGGTCTCGCTCGCCCGGCCGGTGCGTCTGCTCCATCCGCGTCATCCGATCTACGTC
>NZ_RZSC01001367.1:0-776 GCF_003998155.1 Mesorhizobium sp. M1E.F.Ca.ET.063.01.1.1 | reverse complement strand
CCGCCGTCATAGCCGGAGATGGTGATGTGGTCGGCGCGCGCCTTGGCGACGCCCGCCGCGACCGTGCCGACGCCGACCTCTGACACCAGCTTGACCGACACGTCGGCCGCCGGGTTGACGTTCTTCAGATCGTAGATCAGTTGCGCCAGATCCTCGATCGAATAGATGTCGTGATGCGGCGGCGGCGAGATCAGGCCGACGCCTGGCGTCGAATGCCTGACCTTGGCGATGGTCGCGTCGACCTTGTGTCCGGGCAGTTGGCCGCCCTCGCCGGGCTTGGCGCCCTGCGCCACCTTGATCTGCATGACGTCGGAATTGACCAGATACTCCGCCGTCACGCCGAACCGTCCCGACGCGACCTGCTTGATTGCCGAGCGTTCCGGGTTCTTGCCGCCGCCCGGCAGCGGCAGATAGCGGTCGGCCTCTTCGCCGCCCTCGCCGGTGTTCGACTTGCCGCCGATGGTGTTCATTGCGCGCGCCAGCGTGGTGTGCGCCTCCCTGGAGATCGAGCCGAACGACATCGCCCCGGTCGAGAAGCGCTTGACGATCTCGGCCGCCGGCATGACCTCGTCGATCGCGACCTTCCTGCGGCCGGTCTCTTCCGCCAGCTTGATCTTGAACAGGCCGCGGATGGTCTGCGCCCGCGCGCTCGCGCTGTCGATCTGCGTGGAATACTCCTTGAACGTATCCCAGGAGCCCTGGCGCACGGCATGCTGCAAGGTGGCAACCGCGTCCGGCGACCACATATGCGCCTCGCCGCGCATGCGGAACATATA
>NZ_RZSC01001366.1:0-779 GCF_003998155.1 Mesorhizobium sp. M1E.F.Ca.ET.063.01.1.1 | reverse complement strand
GCGTCTATGTCGGCTCGCGCACGGGACCTGCGCAGTTGAACGGCAGCCGCGAGGGCAACGCGCTCAACCTCGGCATCCGTTGGGCAAAAGAGGTCAACGGCGACCGCAAGGCGCAATTGACCGTCGAAAAGACCGGCAGAGACGGCATGCGGCTGACGGTGACCGACACCGATCCGAAGACCGGCAAGACCATGGTGACGAGCCGGATCGATTTGCGGCGGACCTGATCGAGGTATGTCGTTATTCAGGGCCGGCCTGACGCGTCCGCAGCCGTTTTCATTCCTCGATCGGCTCGGGCGGGCTGGCGCCGCGGCCCTTGCCGAACGTGTAGCCGGTCTCCACGGCCTTCCTGCCGAACTTGTCGCGCAGCTCGTCGATGGCGGTTTCGGCCAGCGCGCGCTTGCGGGACTGGATGTCGACCAGATCGGGCGGATCGGCCTTCCCGTCGTCGGAGAGATCGCTGACGCCGATGCCGAGCAGGCGGAACTTCGTGCCGTCGGCCTCGCGGCGCAACAGGTCGAGCCCGGTCTGAAAGATGCGGTCGGCCAGCCGTGTCGGATCGCCGAGCTGGCGGTTGCGGGTGCGGAGCTTGAAATCCTGCGTCTTCAGCTTCAGCACCACGGTGCGCCCGGCAATGCCGGATTTCTTCAGCCGCGCCGAGACTTTTTCCGACAGGCCGCGCAATACCGGCACAAGTTCCGCCAGGGAGGCGATATCGGTGTCGAAGGTGGTTTCGGCCGAAACGCTCTTGGCATCGCCGTCGGGGTCGACGCGACGAT
>NZ_RZSC01001365.1:0-780 GCF_003998155.1 Mesorhizobium sp. M1E.F.Ca.ET.063.01.1.1 | reverse complement strand
GATCAGGCCGAACGCCGGCGTCAGCGCGCCATCGCCGGCGTTCGGCCTGATCAGCGGCGGGCCACCGTCGATGACGCGAGTCAAAGCGTCGATGGCACGTCCGCGCCAGGAACCGTGCGGCGCGACGCCAAGCGGACCGCGCCGGAACACGGCGTCGCCGATGCCGGCATCGGCGCTGCGCTCGAACGGCGCGACCACGACCTCGTCGCGGCCTATTCTGACGATCTCGCCGCGGCGGGTCCCAGCCTTGCCGCGCTGCTCGACGATGTCGCCAAGCCTCGCGATATCCGAAAGGCCGCGCACCTTATAGTGGGTTGGCGAGATCTCGACGACGCGGCCGCCGCGGCTGAGCACTGTTTGCGGATCGTCGAACCGCCGCCAGACGCGTTCGAGCGCCGACAGCCTGTCCGCCGAGCCGGCCTCGGCAAGCCTCTCGGGCGCGCGCAGCAGGGACGAGCCGGTCGCCATGCCGTTACTTCGAACCGAGCGTCTTGATCGCGTCGTCGGTGGAGGAAGCGCTCTGCCGGATCAGCGCCGCCGTGTTCTCGAAGGCACGCTGCACCATGATCAGCCGGGTCATTTCCAGCACCGGATTGACATTGGATTCTTCCAGAAACCCTTGCGCGACGCCGACGTTGGAGCGGTCGGTGACAGGCTCCGGCGTGCGCGCGGGCACGATACCGGAATTGCCGTAACGGACAAAATTGTCGCCGGGGTCGAAATCATAGAGCCCGATGGCGCCGACAAGCTGGTCGTTCTGCCTCAGCGAGCCGTCGGCGC
>NZ_RZSC01001364.1:0-781 GCF_003998155.1 Mesorhizobium sp. M1E.F.Ca.ET.063.01.1.1 | reverse complement strand
AAAACGAGATCGAGACGGCAGAATTGGACATCCGTCGGCGCTTGCAAGAGACGGTCGTCCACGAACAAGACGAAAATCGGGCTTCTCGAAACGCTGCTCAGCTCTCAGATCGAATTCGTGCCGGCTATGAAGAACACGCCGACGTTTTGCGGGAGAACAAGGCCTACGTTTTATCGCGCTCGGTGCGGCTCGCGCTCCAGACTTATCGACAAGAGCGCCGGGCAGCGATCCGCGCTTCGGTCGAGGAGCGGCTGCGCGCCAAGATAGCTGTCCTCCTGGGTCCGAGCCGTTTGATCAAGTCTGCGTCCCTCAACGAAAATTTCGTCATGACTTATCAGGATGAGGAGGGCGAGGATGTCGCGCGCCAATCGATCTCGGCAGGTATGCGCCAACTGGTCGCCATGGCCATGCTCTGGGCGTTGAAGGAAGAAGCTAACCGACCTCTTCCTGTCATGATCGACACACCGCTCGGCCGCATCGATCGCGAGAACCGCAACCTCTTGATGAACGATTATTTCCCCCACGCGGGCAATCCCCTCGTGCTCCTCCCAACCAACTCTGAGTTCGGCGACCAGGGATTCGATCAGCTGGCTGAGCATATCTGCAAGCGTTACGAAATTCAGAATCATGATGGGAGATCGGCCAGCATTGTCGAGCTTTCCATGCAGGCGGCTCTCTGATGGATGACATCTTTTTCACTCAAGAGGAAAAAGAGTTCTTCGAAGCGGTTCTCGCTCGAGGCCTTCTCCAGCCTCAGGCTTTTTTCTGGCAGGTGCTTCGG
>NZ_RZSC01001363.1:0-784 GCF_003998155.1 Mesorhizobium sp. M1E.F.Ca.ET.063.01.1.1 | reverse complement strand
GTCGACATGTTCTCCATTGCGAATGCGCGCCAGAATCTCCCGCTCCTCATTCTGGCGATCGGGCGGTATCAGCAACATGAGCGGGCGTCCGATCATTTCCTTGCGGCCGTAGCTGTAGAGACGCTCGGCGCCGCTGTTCCAGTCCGTGACGATGCCATCCGTATCGGTCGCGATGATTGCATCATCCGAGGATTCGACGAGCGCGCTCAGTCGCGCTGCCGTTGTTTCCGCCCGCTTCCGTTCAATCGCAAACCCGAGCTGACGGGCAATGGTCAACGCAAGTTCGCGTTCACGATCGGCAAAGCGATGGGGTGCTGGATAGTAGACCATGAACTTGCCGATGAGCTCGTGGGAGCTGGCAAGCGGGATAAAGGCCAGCGCTTCGATTCCCTCGCCAAGGACCGTGTCGATGAGTTGCCGAGATTCACCGCTGAGACGAATATCCTCAACAAAGATTGGCTCGGCATTGTGTTCACCGCGTGTCCACGGCGTGTGGCCGTTAACTGCCTCGCGGTATTCTTCAGAGAGTGAGCGCCACGCGACGAAGCTCATGACTCCGTGGCTGTCAAATCTCAGGATCGAGGCGCGCGACGAACCGAGGGCATCGCATATGGCATTCAGCGCTGCATCATATATCTCCCCAAGGCCGTTGGCTCGGTAAAGTCGGTCGGTGAGGCGAAAGAGGACGGCTTGCTCGCGGACGATATCGCCCTCGGCTGGCTCACGCTGGGCTCGCCCCATGGCCGCATTACTCATGGCCCTTTACCCCGGACGGCTCTATTAG
>NZ_RZSC01001362.1:0-787 GCF_003998155.1 Mesorhizobium sp. M1E.F.Ca.ET.063.01.1.1 | reverse complement strand
CCCGGGCGCGGTGCTGTTCATCGACGAGATCCATACCGTGATCGGGGCAGGGGCTACCTCCGGCGGCGCGATGGATGCGTCGAACCTGTTGAAGCCGGCGCTCTCGTCCGGCGCGATCCGCTGCATCGGCTCGACCACCTACAAGGAGTTCCGCCAGTTCTTCGAGAAGGACCGCGCGCTGGTGCGGCGCTTCCAGAAGATCGATGTCAACGAGCCGACCATCGAGGACGCCATCGAGATCATGAAGGGCCTGAAGCCCTATTTCGAGGAGTTCCACAAGGTCCGCTACACGAGCGAGGCGATCAAGGCTTCGGTCGAGCTCTCGGCGCGCTACATCAACGACCGCAAGCTGCCGGACAAGGCGATCGACGTGATCGACGAGACCGGCGCCTCGCAGATGCTGGTGCCGGAGGCCAAGCGCAAGAAGACGATCGGCATCAAGGAGATCGAGGCAACGATCGCCACCATGGCCCGCATTCCGCCGAAGACGGTTTCGGCCGACGACGAGAAGGTGCTGCAGGGTCTCGACGTCGAGCTCAAGCGCGTGGTCTACGGCCAGGACACCGCCATCACCGCGCTGACGTCGGCGATCAAGCTGGCGCGGGCCGGCCTGCGCGAGCCGGAGAAGCCGATCGGCTCCTACCTGTTCTCGGGGCCCACCGGCGTCGGCAAGACCGAAGTGGCCAAGCAGCTCGCGGCCTCGCTCGGCGTCGAGCTGATCCGCTTCGATATGTCGGAATACATGGAGCGCCACACCGTCTCGCGGCTGATCGGCGCGCCTCCCGGC
>NZ_RZSC01001361.1:0-788 GCF_003998155.1 Mesorhizobium sp. M1E.F.Ca.ET.063.01.1.1 | reverse complement strand
ATCAAGAGCTTCTCGCCCTCGACGCCTTCACCGTCGAACGGGCGCGAGGCCTGCCCGCGGCGCCGCAGCGGCTCGTCGGTGGCAGTGATGGCGCTTGAGGCCACCTGTTTACCCATCATGTCGCGCAGGAAGCTCGTCTTGCGTGCAACCGCCGCGCCGTTGATGGCACCGGCAAGGTGGCCGGCAATGCCGCGCGCGACCCGCGGATCGAACACCACGTCGACCGGGCCGGTCGCGGCCTTGCGGGCGCCGAGGCGGCGCACGGTACGCTCGCCGGCCTTGCGGCCAATCTCCTCGGGCGCGTCGAGATCGGCGAAATGCTGGCGGGAGGAGAATTCATAGTCGCGCTCCATCGCCGTGCCCTGGCCGGCGATGACGCTGGTCGAGCGCGAGAAGCGCGAGGCGACATATTGGCCGACAAAGCCATGCGAGGTGGCGAGCACCAGCCCACCCAGCCCGGCGCTGGCGTTGCTGCCGGAAGAATTGGTGATGCCTTTCACGGCAAGGGCCGCCGCTTCCGCGGCAAGTGCTGCCTCCTTCAACTGATCGGCCGAAACCTCGGTCGGGTCGAAAAGATCGAGGTCGCGCAAATTGCGGGCAAGCAGCGCCGGATCGGCGAGGCCCTGGAAGGGATCCTCGGGCGAGACCTTCGCCATGGCGACCGCGCGCTCGGCGAGCGCCTTCGGGTCGGAGGCGGCGGTGGCCGAGACGCTCGCCACCCGCTGTCCGACGAAGACGCGCAGCGAGACATCCTCGCTCTCCGACGATTCGGTGCCCTCGACCTTGCC
>NZ_RZSC01001360.1:0-789 GCF_003998155.1 Mesorhizobium sp. M1E.F.Ca.ET.063.01.1.1 | reverse complement strand
CATAAAGGCCGATCACGCCGGTCATGAAGAGATTGATGCCGATGAGCAGCGACACGATCACCACCGTGGATGTCCAGCCGGCAATCACGCCGGTCTCGAGGATCCAGGCCAGGATGGCATAGGCGCCGAACACAAGGGCGAGAGCGGAAATCGCCAATCCGGTAAGCAGCGCCAGTTGCAGAGGCCGCTCCGAAAAGCTGACGATGCCGTGGATCGCAAGCCGCATCATCTTCCAGAACGGGTATTTGGTTTCGCCAAGCGTCCGCGCCGGGCGCTCGAACGGCACCGCCGCCTGCTTGAAACCCATCCAGCCGAACATGCCCCTGACGAAACGGTCGTGCTCGGGCATGCGCCTGAACGTGTCCAGCGCCTTGCGGCCGACGAGGCGGAAATCGCCGACGTCGCGCGGGATGTCGACAGGCGTCATCCTCTCCAGCAGCCGATAGAAAAGGCTGGCGGTGAAGCGCTTGAACCAGGTTTCGCCCTCGCGCCTGACGCGCCTTGCATAGACGATCTCGAAGCCCTCCTTCCACTTCGCCACCAGGTCGAGAACGACCTCGGGCGGATCCTGCAGGTCGGCGTCCATGACGATGACGGCCTCGCCGGCGGCTGCTTCCATGCCGGCGGTGATGGCGATCTGGTGGCCGAAGTTGCGGGAAAGCTCGATCAGGCGGAAGCTTGGTTCGGCGGCGACCATGCGGCGCAAATAGCTCACGCTTCGATCGCTGCTGCCGTCGTCGACGAAGATGACCTCGGCCTCTCCGTCCAGTTTCGCGATCAGTGCGCTGA
>NZ_RZSC01000135.1:0-10911 GCF_003998155.1 Mesorhizobium sp. M1E.F.Ca.ET.063.01.1.1 | reverse complement strand
CTCCCGGACAAGGCACGCGCCCGTCTGGCGCCTGGTGTTTCCGGCAAGGCCGCGTGCCTTGTCCGGGAGGTGGCGGCCGGCGTGATTGCCGTCGTCAAACGCACGCCAAGGGGCAAGCAGCTCTCATTCGTGGTCGATGCCGCTGAGGATTTCGTGGCGCCGGTCGACGAAGGCGACCTGTCGGAGATTCTCGGCAATCTGGTGGAAAACGCGACGCGTTTCGCGAAATCCCTGGTTCATGTGAGCGCGTCCGCAAGAGCGGGCGAGGTCATAATCACCGTGGTCGATGATGGGCCGGGTATCCCCGAGGCCGCCCGGCATGCCGCCTTGTTGCGTGGCGTTCAGCTCGACAGCAAGGGCGGCGGCAGCGGCCTCGGCCTGGCGATCGTTTCGGATATCGTCGAAGCCTATGGAGGCCGCCTCGAAATGGCTAATGCCAACGCTGGTCTGGCGGTGACCATTTACCTGCCTCGGCATGGTTGAGCGGCGGTCAGGCAAATCCCGGGAAGTAGTCGACCTTGATTCTGGAGCGGCGAACGCCCATGGCCAGGAGCTTCTGCCGCAGAGCCTTGACCATGGCCTGCGGGCCGGAGATGTAGAAGGTGCGTTCGAGATAGTCGGGCATGGTGAGGCGCACCAGGCGGGCGTCGATATAACCGGGATACTGGCCGCGCAGCGCGCCCTTGGCCACGGCGTGGAACGTCCTTATGCCCAGCTCGCGCCTCGCCTCGCCGAGCACTTCCCGATAGGCGATGTCCTCCTGGCTCTCCGTCCCATAGAGAACGACGATGGGTCGCGCTTCCTTGCGATCGATGAGATAGCGCAGCATCGAGCGGAATGGCGTGATGCCGATGCCGCCGGCGAGGAATGCGATCTTGATGCCGGGATCGGACGGCAGCGTGAAATCGCCGGCCAACTGCGAGGCGTGGATCGTGCCGCCCAGCTTCATGGTGCCCAGCGCCTGCTTGAAGGCGCTTGACCGCGGATAGAATTTGACGCCCAGCCGTACCGATTGCTCGGTAGGGGATGAAGCCACCGTGAAATAGCGCCGGTTGCCGCGGTTGTCGGACCTGTCGAGGCCAAGCGTCCACTCAAGGTACTGGCCCGCCCGGAAGGCGAGCTTTCGCTGCGACCTGAAGATGAAGTCGTAGCTATCGACGGCCGTTTGCTCGATGCGTTCCAAAGTCAGCACGAACCGGCCCTTCGGGCCCACGGCGTAGGCGAAGAGATTGCCCGCCAGAAGTGCGAGCTCGGGCGTGAAATAAAACGAGCCGATATGGATGTTGGGTGCGAACAGAAAGCCGACGATGGCGGCAAACGCGATACGCGGCCAGCGTGTTGTCGGAGCCGTCAGTGGTTCCGTCAGCATCACGAAGGCGAAGAACAGCAGCGGCGACGAGCTGAAAGTCTCCCGAAGAGCGCTGCCATACTGGGACGGGCCGGTCGTGGCCAGTATCGTGACCAGCGCCACCCCAAAGAATGCGGCCACGAGATCGAGCCGGCGTAGCTTGCGCACCAGGAGAACGCCGCCCACGAGCACAAAGGGAAGCAGCCAGGCATTGCCTCCGACCCACCATGTGGCCGGTCGATCGAGCAAGAGCGCGGTCAAAGCAACGCCCAGCGCGGCCGGATTGAACAGATGTTTCCTGCCGACGGCCAGGATGTATTTCGAGGAAATCGCCCAGACCGACGCGAATGCCACGGCGCCGATGCCCTTGAAGTCGGTGGCGGCAACCGGATCGAGGATGAGCGCCAGGATCATCGCGGTGATGTAGACAGACTCGCTGTTGGCGGGAACTTCGAAGATGCGTGCAAAAACCCTGTTGGCGATCCAGCCGGCGGCCAGCACCAAACCGGTCGTAAAGGCGAGTTCGACCGGATCATGCGGCACCAGCCCTGCGGCGCTCAACACCAAGGCGGCGCCCAGCAGCGTCATCAGGTAGTAGAGAACCAGCCGATACATGGTCAGGTGGTCCAGAAGTCGATCCACGGTCTTGATCATGGTTGGCAGAATGCTCCAAAGCCGCTTGTCGGCGTGGCACGCCGGTTGCTGTCGACAAGATATCCCTCGAGGCCCTCGGCCTGCTCGAGAAAGAGGATGCCATTCCGGCCCATGGCGAAAGCGGCGGTGGCGAAGCGGTCGGCCTCGAGCACATCCAGGCCGATGACCGTAACGCTGACGATATCCGTGATCGGATCACGGCCCGCCCGTGGATTGTAGATATGCTGGCCCCGCGCATAGGTGCCGGAGGTAGCGACACCGCGTCCTCGCGGATAGATCACCTTGATGATCTCATCCGTATGGAACGGATTGCGGATGCCGACGCTCCAGTCCCGACCGGAAGCATTCCTGCCGCAGGACTGGATGTCGCCGCCCGCCTCGATGAAGAAGTCGCTCACGCCGGCCTGGCGGACGATTTCGGCCGCATTGCGGATGGCCCAGCCCTTGACGATGCCGGAGGGGTCGAGCGCGCCGTCGGGTCTATGGATGTCGAAATAGCCGTCCGTCTGCCTTCTGGTTTGCTCCGCGATCTTCATCACGTCCAGCATTTGGCCGCTCCAGTCGCGGACCGGAATGTCGCCCCGATTGATGGCTGAGATCTCGCTATCCGTCCGATAGGTGCTGAAACGCCGGTCGACGTCGTCGAAATAGTCGAAAACCCTCTCGACAAGGTCGTCGGCCGAGCCGCCGATGTCGATGGTGATGGGCATGCCCATCAATATTCTCGTTTCGCGCATGAAATTTACGACGACGCCTTCTTGAGCGCGCCGCCAAGCGATTGGATGAAGGCCCTGCTGGTCAGCGTGGCGCCCGAAATGATGTCGACATCCGCACTTTGCGCGCTGATCGCCTCGTCGCGCAGCATCGGCAACGCCTGCCGATTGATGTTGACGGAGGTGCGGCGGTCGTTCGGGTATCTCAATATCTTGAGCGCCGTCAGGCGGCCTCCCTGAACAAGCGCCTGAAGCTGGATGATGCCGTAATATGCGTCGGCCGCGGGACCGGTGTAGACCCCGTCGGCATAGCCGTGGGCGGCGAGCTTCATGCCTGTACGGATCACGTATGCCGGCGCTTGCGGATCTGCCGGTCGCGGCTGCGGAATTGGAATATAGACGGCAGGCGTCACAGAGAACGACCGTGCTTCCGGTTGAGCGACACTTGCGGCTGCTGGCGCGGGGTTTCGCTTCGGCGGCGAAGGCGGCAGCTTTGGGACCTGCGGCGGGCTGGCGGCAACTGCCGGCTTCGGAGCTGCAGCCGATATCGTCGCCGCTGTGTCCGTTCCGGCATCGACGGGCGTCTCTGGGGCTGGCTCCCGCCGCAGGTTCTGGGGAACCCTGGGCAGGCGCGTTGCCGATGCAACCGGATCGGCTGGCGTCGGCAGGCCGACCGGCGGCAACATGCTTTGCTCCGCGGCATTGGCGGGGACGCCCATATCGATCAGGTCGTCAGCGGGGAGCTTGCCCGCCTGGCTCCAGACATAGGCTCCTGACGACGCGATCACGAAGAGCGACAAGGCGGTCTTTTTCATAGGCAATGCATCCCAGGTTGAGGCGTGCAGCGGCCGAGCCGTTGCATGCGTGCTGGGGCAATATCTCACGAGCTAGCTGACAACTGGCTGTCAGCCGGCTTGATCGAGCCATGCCTCACCGAGTGAGCCGTTTGTTTGTGCGATTGACCGTGATCAAGGCCAGCATGAATTGGCTCGGCAACTATTTGGTCGGAACCGACGTCCAACCAAGGGGATCCGACCATGACTTCCGACATCATCGCCATCTGGGCTGGGATACTCGGCCTTGCTTATCTTGCCGGCGCGGGACTCTATTTCGAAATAGCTTCCAGCGCGAAGCGCAGGCGGGCTTCGGCAAGCTATGGCTTCGGTCGGCATCGGCTTCAGCCGGTGAAGGTCAGGCACTCGCGCTAGAGCAATTCCAGGAAAAGTGCGTAGCGGTTTTCCGTCCGGAATTGCGCAAAAACAAATACTTCTAGGACAGTCGGCATGCCAATTGGCGTTTCTTGTTGCCGGGCAGTCAGCTAGTCTGTTCCTGTTGCATTTTTTGGAGAAGCCGGGATTGCCATGAAGGCAATGGTGCTGGAGAAGCGCGGCACGCCTTTGAAGCTTTTCGATCGCCCCGATCCCACGCCGGGACCGGGCGAGATCAGGCTCAAGGTGGAGGCATGCGCGGTCTGTCGAACCGATCTGCATGTCGTGGACGGTGACTTGCCGAGACCAAAGCTGCCGCTTGTGCCGGGTCACGAAATCGTCGGTATCGTCGATCTTGTCGGTGAAGGCGTATCGCGGTCCCGGCTTGGGCAGAGGGTGGGTGTTCCCTGGCTCGGGCATACATGCGGGCACTGTCCCTATTGCACCTCCGGCGCCGAAAATCTCTGCGACGAGCCTCTCTTCACCGGCTATACGCGGGATGGCGGCTTCGCAAGCCATGTCGTTGCCGACGAGCGTTTCGCGTTCGAACTCGACGCCGCTGCCGATCCGGTCGCGTTGGCGCCGTTGCTGTGCGCGGGCCTGATCGGCTGGCGCTGCCTCAGGAAGGCGGGCGACGGCAGGCGGCTCGGCATCTATGGCTTCGGCGCCGCCGCTCACATCATCACCCAGGTCGCGATCTGGCAGGGACGTGAAGTCCTTGCCTTCACGCGGCCTGGCGACATCCAGGCCCAGGAATTCGCGCGCTCGCTAGGCGTTGTCTGGGCAGGGGCGTCCGATGAGCTGCCACCCGTCGAGCTTGACGCCGCGATCATCTTCGCGCCTGTCGGCGAACTGGTGCCGGCCGCGTTGCGGGCCGTGCGCAAGGGCGGTCGCGTGGTCTGCGGCGGCATCCACATGAGCGACATTCCAGCAATGCCTTATAAGCTTCTCTGGGAAGAGAGAGAACTGGTGTCGGTCGCGAACCTTACCCGCCGTGACGCGGAGGAGTTCTTCCCGATTGCGCGGCGCGCGCGGGTGCGCACGCATACGAAGACATATCCGCTCGAGCAGGCCAACCAGGCGCTGGACGATTTGCGGATGGGCAGATTGAGCGGGGCCGCGGTCCTGCAGCCGTAGTCTCATCAGCGACTACACGGCGCGCTCACCCAGGCTCTGCATTTGCTTCATCCAGCCCGCCCGCTTCGCATCGCTGGCGTTCGCGATCATGCCGAACAAAGTCTCGCGCACCGGCTTGATGCCGGCGAAGTTGAGGATGCTTCGCCGCATGCCGGCCAAGCCGTGGCCGAGGAACCAAAGCCTATAGACTGCCGCGGGCATTCCCATCGTCACCACCAGGCGCGCGGAGCGGCCGCGCAGCAAGGTTTTGGGGAGTCCGATGCCCTTGTCCGGATAGGCGAACGCGACCCCCGGCCGCATTACCTGCTCGAGAAATGCCTTGAGCATGGCCGGCATGGTTCCGAGCCAAAGCGGGAAGACAAAGACGATGTGCTGTGCCCAAATGACTGCCTCGGCAGCTTCCTTGAGGCTGTCGGGGACCACTCCGTGCTCGAATTCCTGCGTTGTTCGAAGCAGCGGGAACTCCAGCGCGGCGAGGTCGATCTTGCGCACGACATGGCCAGCCCGTTGCGCGCCTTCGGCATATGCCGCTGCCAACGCGCGGCAGAGCCGCTCGGGAGACGGGTCGGGATGGCCGATGACAATGAGTATGCGGCGTGACATCGCCTGAGTCCGACCCGCTTTACGGCTGTTCGACGCGAGCGACCTGATAGGTGTGCATGGCCCCATTGCGATTTATCGAGACATATTCGCCGGTCACGAAGCGCTCCTCGCCGAGATGAAACCCTACCTCGTCGTCACGGTCGCCCTCGGCGTAGTCGAAGAACCATTGTCCGCCCGGCTTGCGGCGCAACCGGCCGACAAGGTCGTCTTCGCCGGTGCGGAAGCGGCGGACACGACAGAAGGCCCGGTGTGTCTTCCACTCCTCGGCGTCGAGCCGCCCCTCGCTGGTGAGAGGCGCCAGCATGTCGTAGCCTTCTTCGTGGTCTCCTTCCGGATGGCCCTTCTCGCGCGCAAGAAGCAGTCGGATGTTCCTGAATTTCGGGGTGAGGTCGTGCAAAGTGGTCATGGGCGAACTCCTTCAAAGCCATTCCTATCGCAGCGACCGCGTGTGACCTTGATCGGGGTCAATTTGACCGACACGGGACAGGCGGTGCTCGAGGGGCTGCGCCTCCCCCGAGCACCGCACCATCTGTTGCGCTGCACGACAGTTGACAATCCGCCGGATACCAACCGCTTTACATCACCGTGCCATCAGCGCGAACACGCCCCAGCCCAGGTATTCGCGCGTGTACGCGGCGTAACGTCCGGGTTCAGAGGTCAGTTGGGCTCGAACATCTTTTGCGAAATCGTCGTCGGGATTCGTGTCGAGCCACCGGCGCATGGTGAGCCACTTGGCCGCCTCGTACCTGTCCCAGCCGTCCTGGTCCGCCAGAACCATTTCCACAACGTCGTAGTCGAGGTTGCCGAAAGACGCGAGAAGTCCTGGAAGCATGAGAAAGTCGGAGATCGAACCGGCAAGGCATCCCTTGGCAACGTCTTCCGTGGGCGGCGACTGCAGCCAGTACGGCTCGCCGATGAGGATGATCCCTCCGGTGTAGAGGCTCTCAGCCAGAAGCTCGATGGTGCCGACGACTCCTCCGCCGATCCACGTGGCACCGAGACAGGCTGCTACACCGACCTTTTCGTCGGCCACATAGCCGGAAGCGTCGCCGTGGATGAACTCGACTCGATCGGCGACCCCGAGTTCTTCGGCGCGCAGCTTCGCTTGCTCGGTGAACAATCGGCTCTTGTCGATACCGGTGCCGCTAATCCCGTAATCGCGTGCCCAACTGCACAGCATCTCGCCTGAACCGCTGCCGAGGTCCAGCACACGGGTCTCTGGTTCAAGGCGCAACGCCGCGCCGAGAGTGGCGAGCTTTTCGGGCGTGAATGGGTTGTGGATGCGGTGAGCGCTTTCGGTGACGTTGAAGATCCGGGGGATGTCCACTGCGGAAACGCCTTTTCGTGTGTAAATGGATCGGGTGGGTCACCAATGTACCCAATTTTATTGGCCGGGGTGGATTTCACCCGACCGACACGCAACTCACGAACTGGAGCACGTGCGGCAACCATATCTCGCGACTACCAGTGCGAGAAAGGCGGAAGGATTTTCGGTTCTAAGCAAACTAACCGATTCCGAAATCGGTCAGTTTTGTTCAGGCTGAGCTGGTGGCTGTCGGCAGGTGACTGCGAACCCAGTTGACGATCTGGCCGGTGCTCATCGCCCCCGATATGCGCGCGATCTCCCGCTGATGGCGAAAAAGGATCATGGTCGGGATACCGCGAATGCCGAGCCTGACCGCGGCCGACTGCTCCGCGTCCGAATTCAGCTTGATCAGGCGGATGTCAGGCTCGAGCGCCCTGGCGGCAGCTTCATAGGCTGGCGCCATCATCTTGCATGGACCGCACCATGGGGCCCAGACGTCGACAAGAACAGGCAAACTGCCGCGACCGATCTGACGGTCGAAGTTCACCGCGTCAATGTCTTCCGGGTGCCCCGAAAAAAGCCTTGTGCCACACTTTCCGCATTTCGCGTCGCTGCCTTTTCGGGTGAGCGGCAGGCGATTGATCGCACCACATTTGGTGCAAACCACCAGGTTCTCCTGTGTCATGGCCTTTCAGCTTTCCTAGCTCGGTCGTGTTCGAAATGCCCGTCGCCAAGCGCACGCAATGCATTGAGGATGACGGCGACGTCTATGCCCTCCTGAAGCAGGGCTCCCACCACCGGCGTTATCTGCCCCATGGCGGCTGAGATCATCGCTGCGCCCGAGAGCGCCAACCCGACAACGATACTCTGCAGGGCGATCCGGCGCGTACGCCTGGCGATCCGTAATGCTTCCGAAACAGGCTGCAGCCTGTCGGTCAGCACGACGACATCCGCTGCTTCCGACGAAGCCGTTCCGCCGCGAGCCCCCATGGCAATGCCCACCGTCGCGGCGGCAAGGGCAGGGGCGTCGTTGATGCCGTCGCCCACCATCATCGCCGGCGCCGTCGCCTTCTCGGCCTCGACAGTTGCGACCTTGTCCGCCGGCGTGGCATCGGCAAAGACGGCATCGAGATCGAGCGAAGCGGAAACCCTTTCCGCCGCCACGCCGTCGTCACCGGTGAGCATGACTATTCGGGTGACCCCAACCGAACGCAAAGCGTCGACGGCGTCGCGGGCATCCTGGCGCAGGGCGTCTCCGAATGTGAAAATACCGGCAAGCCGGCCATCGAGAGCCAGAAACACCCTGAGCACCTGAGCGTTGCGATACCGTTCCTCGCCGGCCGTCGCCCACTGAGGCAGTGGCCCGTCCCCAAGGACGAGCGACCTCGACCCTGCCGCGACCCATGTTCGATCGATCCGACCCTTCAGGCCTTCTCCGCGATGTTCGTGAACGTCATGAGGCTGGGAAAGCGCCAGGTTCCCATGGCGAGCGATACGGACAATCGAATCCGCGAGGACATGGTGCGAAGCCTGTTCCAGCGAAGCCAGCAGTCGCAGCAATTCATTGGCTTCCCGGTCCGGAGCGACGTCGATCTCGATGAGCTCGGCGCCGCCGATCGTCAAGGTGCCGGTCTTGTCGAAGATCGCGGTGCGTATCTGAGCGAGCGCCTCCACCGCCGTGCTGCCCTTCATCAGGATGCCGGCGCGGGCAGCACGTGATACGCCGCCGATGAATGCGACGGGTGCCGCGAGGATCAGTGGACAAGGGGTTGCGACCACCAGAACGGCGAGCGCACGGACCGGATCATCGGAAACGTACCAGGCGATGCCGGCGATCAGAAGCGTGAGCGGAAGGAGCAGCAGCGCGAAGCGATCGGCAATGCGTATGAATGGCGCCTTGGCGGTCTGCGCGGCAGCGACCATGCGCACGATCGCGGCATAGGTGCTCTTGTCGGCGATAGCCGATGCCCGCATGACAAAAGCCTCGCCGGCGTTGACGGTGCCGCTGCGCAACGCGTCGCCGGCGCTGCGCCGCTCCGGCAACGGCTCTCCGCTGACAGTTGATTCATCGAGGAGCGCCGACGTATCGATCAGGATGCCGTCGACGGGCAGCAACTCGCCGGCCCGCACCAACAGCTCGTCGCCGACCGCCACCTGCTCGACTGGAACGGTCTCCGTCCCCTCGCAGGACTTTCGATGCGCAAACCGCGGCGCCCGATCGGTCAAGGCCCTGAGGTTCCGCTCCGCCCGCCCGCGCGCAACGTCTTCGAGAACTGTGCCGCCGGCATACATGATGGCGACAACCACCGCCGCCAAGGCCTGCCCAAGCAGCAGCGCCGCCGACATCGAAACCAGCGCGATCGCATCGACGCCGACCCGTCCGATCCAGAAATCCCGCAGGATGGAAATGGCAAGCATCACAACGACGGGCAGGGTCGCCGCCGCCCAGATTGCGTTGGGAGAGATGGGGCCCATGGGAGAGATGGGGCCGATGGGAGAGACGGGGCCGATGGGAGAGATGGGGCCGATGCCGCTTCGCCAGACACCCAGCCCAAGCGCCAGGCCCACAACGGCGACGGCCAGCAGCGCGCGCCGCAGCACGGACTCGTTCACGGCGGCAGCCATCAAAGTTCGCCGATCGTCTCCTGCAGCAACAGCCGAACGTCCTTTGCCGTCGCGGCAAGCTTCGGGTTGTCGATCGCACCCATCGCGGCCATGGGATCGATGGCCGCGACCTCGATCTTGCCGGGCGCGATCTCGGTCACGATCACATTGCAGGGCAGCATGGCGCCAATCTTGTCCTCGGCCTGCAGCGCGCGCCACGCGGATGCGGATTGCAGGCGCCCAGGATCATGTATGGCTTGAAGTCCACGCCCAGCTTGACCTTCATCGTGTGCTGGACATCGATCCTCGTCAGGATGCCGAAGCCCTTGCCCGCGAGCTTCCTGGTCACGTGTTCGATCCCCGCCGCGAACGGCATGTCGAGGGTTTTGCTGAAATAATAGCTCATCGGGTTCTCCTCGGATTGTGAGGCGTTTGGCGCCAGCTAGCCGCAAGAGGCTGGATGGCGCTTTGATCCAGCGCAATGAATGCTTGGCGCCTTTGGTGAATGTGGCGGCAAGGAGCTTCCGGAATGACGATACGAAATCTTGAATACGCCGTCTCACCGAGATCCGTCGCCGTCATCGGCGCGTCCACGCGCGTCGGCTCGGTCGGCCGCGTCGTCTTTGACAACATCGTCAGCGATGGCTTCGAAGGCGAGACCTGGCCAGTCAACCCGAAATACTCAGAGGTCGCCGGTCACCGCTGTTATGCAACGCTTGCCGATCTTCCGGGCATTCCCGATCTGGCCGTGATCGTGACCCCGCCCGACACCGTTCCCGGCATCGTGCGCGACCTGGCCGAGAAAGGCACGCGCGCAGCGGTCGTCATCACCGCGGGGCTGACGCGCGACAACGGTCTGCGCCAGGCGATGCTCGATGCAGCCAAACCCTCGCTCATGCGGATCATCGGGCCGAACACAGTCGGGCTGATGGTCCCGCCGGCAAAACTCAACGCCAGTTTCGCTCACATGCCGGCGAGGCCCGGCAACATCGCCCTGGTCTCGCAATCCGGGGCGATCGCCACGTCACTGATCGACTGGGCGGCCGAAAACGATGTCGGCTTTTCCCGGATCATCTCGCTCGGAGACATGGCCGACGTCGATGTCGGCGACTGCCTCGACATGCTGGCGGGCGATTTTCACACGCGAGCGATCGTGATGTATCTCGAAACCATACCCAATCCGCGCAAGTTCATGTCGGCCGCGAGGGCGGCGGCGCGGCTCAAGCCGGTCATTGCCATCAAACCCGGCCGACACGAACAGGCGGCCAAGGCGGCGGCGACGCACACCGGAGCGCTTTCGGGCGCGGACAGGGTCGTGGAAGCGGCTCTGCGAAGGGC
>NZ_RZSC01001359.1:0-792 GCF_003998155.1 Mesorhizobium sp. M1E.F.Ca.ET.063.01.1.1 | reverse complement strand
GCATGATAGAGTACGTCATTGGTCGCCATCAGCGGAACCCGCGCTTGATCGGCCATCGCCGCCGCCTGCTCGATGCGGAAGCGGTCATTGCCGCCATAATCCGGCGCCACGGCCAGCCGGAGCGCCGAGCCGAAGCGATCCTTAAGCCGGCTAATGAGCGACAGATCGTTTTCCGCGCTCGTCGACAGACTGGGCAGGACCGCCAGCGACATCCGATCGCCCCATTCGAGCAGGTCGCTCAATTCAAGCAGCGTCGCGCCCTTCTCGTTCTCGTCGCGCAGATTGGCTTGCGTCAGCATGCGGCAGAGATGTCCCCAGCCCTTGCGGTCGTGGGGGTAGGCGAGGACGTCCGGGGTGCCGTCGCGGAAAACCAGGCGGCAGCCGGGGTAATAGGCCAGCTTCTCGACCTTGGCCTGCTGCCAGGCGCGCACGACGCCGGCAACCGTGTTCCTGTCGGCAAGCCCGATCGAGGCAAAGCTGTAGAATTTCGCCGTGACCACCAGCTCCTCGGGCTTGGAGGCGCCGCGCAGGAAGGAGAAATTCGACTGGATGCCGAACTCGGCATAGGGGATGGCGGTCAGCGCGTTCATGCGAACACCCCGTGCATGAACCAGCGCGGCGAGGCCTGCGAGGCGCCGTAGAGGCCCTGGCGGTAGAGCCAGTAGCGACGCCCTTCGCTGTCCTCGATGCGGTAATAGTCGCGGGTCGGCGCTTCCTCCTCGCCGGGCAGTTTTCGCCACCATTCGGCGGCGATGCGCTCCGGCCCTTCGGCGCGGGCGACACGGTAAAGCG
>NZ_RZSC01001358.1:0-795 GCF_003998155.1 Mesorhizobium sp. M1E.F.Ca.ET.063.01.1.1 | reverse complement strand
TCCGTAGACAGCCGACGCCGGCGACAATGCCAGCACCCGCCAGTCCGGCTTTTCCCACCAGAAGGGGGGCGCTTCGCTGGTCATGGCGCCGGTTCCGCGCGCTTCGGGCTTGCGCCTGATCCTTTCCCAAAATCGATGCCGATTTTTGGGGCCATGCGTCAGCGCCCGTTGGCGCCTTTCAGGCGCGCTTTGACGACCAGCGGCTGGATGTAGGGTTCGAGCGACTTCAGCGTGCGCTGAAGCGCGCCGCGCATCTCGTCAACGGTCGCCGCGCCCGCCGCCATCATCTCGTGACGCGCCGCTTCGTTAGTCAAAAGGAAATTGACGGCGCCGGCCAGCATATCGCGATCACGCACCAGCTTGGCGCCGCCGCGGTCGAGCAGGCGCTGATAGGCCTCGCGGAAATTCTGCACGTTGCGGCCGGCGAGCACGGCCGTGTCGAGCATCGCCGGCTCCAGCGGATTCTGTCCGCCTTCGGAGGTCAGCGAGCGGCCGACGAAGGCGATCTCGGTCAGTCGCAGGTAAAGTCCCATCTCGCCGATCGTGTCGCCGAGCAGGATATCGGTGTCGGGCGTAATGCGATCGCCCTTGCTGCGGCGCGCGACCGTCAGCCCCATGCCGGAGATCTGCGCGGCTAAAGCGTCTGCGCGGTCGGGATGGCGCGGCACGACGATGGTCAACAGGCCGTGATGGCGCTTGTACAAGGTCGCGTGGACTTCCGCGGCGACGACCTCCTCGCCGTCACGGCCTGTTGACCATCGTCGTGCCGCGCCATCCCGACCGCGCAGACGCTTT
>NZ_RZSC01001357.1:0-798 GCF_003998155.1 Mesorhizobium sp. M1E.F.Ca.ET.063.01.1.1 | reverse complement strand
CGACGACCTGGCTGCGCGAGGCGCGGGAGCGTTTCGACGGCGGCGGGGTGCCGGCCTCGGGCCGCAGGGCCTCGGCGGCTGTCTTGGGCACGATCGGCCCTTGCGTCTGACGCTGTCCGAATTCCCCGCCGTCGCCCGGATTTGTATTCATGGCGCCCTACCGTCTGATCTTGCAACGAATCCCCTAGCCGAAGCGTAGGGGCAAATTTGGCAAAAATGACGGCAAGTGGCTGACCTGCCGATTTGCTGGCTGCTCAGCCATTGTAACGCTGGAAGACGAGCGAGGCGTTGGTGCCGCCGAAGCCGAAGGAGTTGGACAGCGCCACGTCGATCTGGCGGGCGCGCGGCTTGTTCGGCACGAGATCGAGCGCCGTCTCGCGTTCCGGATTGTCGAGGTTGATGGTGGCCGGGGCGATGTTGTCACGGATGGCGAGGATCGAGAAGATCGCCTCCGCGGCGCCAGCGGCGCCCAGCAAATGGCCGATCGACGACTTGGTCGACGACATCGATATCTTCGAAGCGGCATTGCCGACCAGCCGCTCGACGGCGCCGAGCTCGATCGTGTCGGCCATGGTCGAGGTGCCATGCGCGTTGATGTAGTCGACGTCGGCGGGTGAGAGCTTCGCCCGGTTCAGCGCCGCCGTCATGCAGCGGAACGCGCCGTCGCCGTCCTCGGCCGGAGCGGTGATGTGATAGGCGTCACCGGTCAGCCCATATCCGGTGACCTCGGTATAAATCTTGGCGCCACGCGCCTTGGCGTGCTCGAGCTCTTCCAGGATGACGACGCCGGCGCCCTCG
>NZ_RZSC01001356.1:0-799 GCF_003998155.1 Mesorhizobium sp. M1E.F.Ca.ET.063.01.1.1 | reverse complement strand
GCTTGGGGCGAAGGAGACCGCTCGGCGCATCGCTGCCGCCAAGGACGGCGATGTCATCATTGCCCATATCAACCAGCCGACCCATGCGGCGGGCGAGGGGGTCGTTCAAGGCCTGCTGGCCCTGAAGCAGAAGGGCATGACCTTCGTTCGGCTCGACGATACTGAGGATGTGGGCAATGACGGCACGACCGACTGATCGGTTCAATAGGTGACCGGGCCGTGTTGAGATCACGTCAGGCCGGCCGCGCCTGAATATCAAACAGCCTCAGTCCGGCGAGGCTTCGACCGTGACCTTGCTCGTGTAGAACGCGCCGTGATCGCGGATTTCGGCCATTTCGTCGAAGGTCTGCTCATAGGCCCACATAGCGTCCTTGCCGCCTTCGCCGGCCGGCAAGACACTCCAGTAGCTCGCGTCACCCTTGTAGGGACAATGCGTCGAATGCCCGGTCCTGGCGAGCTTGCTGAAATCGATGTCGTCGAAGGGGATGTAGAAAACAGCCGGGTAGGGCGGTTCCGACAGCAGCCTGGCTCGGGTCGACCTGGCGATGACCGTATCGCCTGCGCGTACCGCGACGCTGCCGCGATATGGCTCGACTGTTATTACCTTGTCTGGGTTGCGCTGAAAGCCGGGGGCGGGGTTGGCAAGCTTGTCCATGCGGATCTCCTTGGGGGAGACTTACATGTGTCGAGCACAGCCACGGCGCAAGCTCGCGCCATATGCGGGCGTCATCACCATTGATTGAACGTTTGCCGTCCGACCCTCAGGCGGCGGTCTTGAACGCGTCCATGAGCCCGGCAT
>NZ_RZSC01001355.1:0-800 GCF_003998155.1 Mesorhizobium sp. M1E.F.Ca.ET.063.01.1.1 | reverse complement strand
CCTCTATTACTTCCAGATCGCCGGCCTCGTGCTCCTGGTCGCCATGATCGGCGCTATCGTGCTGACGCTGCGCCACAAGCCTGGCGTCAAGCGGCAGTCGATCGCTGCCCAGGTCGGCCGCACGCCGGCGACGGGCATGGAAATCCGCAAGGTCAAGTCGGGCGAGGGTATCTGAGATGGTCGTCGGCATCGCGCATTATCTGACCGTATCGGCGATCCTGTTCACGCTCGGCGTGTTCGGCATCTTTTTGAACCGCCGCAACATCATCGTCATCCTGATGTCGATCGAGCTGATCCTGCTCGCGGTCAACATCAACTTCGTCGCCTTCTCGGCGGCGATGCATGACCTCGTCGGACAGGTGTTCGCCCTGTTCGTGCTGACGGTCGCGGCAGCCGAGGCCGCGATCGGACTTGCCATTCTTGTCGTCTTCTTCCGCAACCGCGGCTCGATCGCGGTCGAAGACGTGAACCAGATGAAGGGTTGACGGGAACAACCATGTACCAGGCCATCGTCTTCCTTCCGCTGCTCGGCTTCCTGATTGTCGGCCTGTTCGGCAATTCGCTCGGCGCCAAGGCATCCGAATACATCACCTCCGGCTTCCTGGTGATCTCGGCAGTGCTGTCGTGGATCGCCTTCTTCACGGTCGGCTTCGGCCATGGCGAGGTGTTCACCGTGCCGGTGCTGCGCTGGATCCAGGCCGGCGGGCTCGACGCCGCCTGGGCGCTCAGGATCGACACGCTCACGGCCGTGATGCTGGTCGTCGTCAACACGGTGTCGTCGCTGGTCCATATCTATTCGA
>NZ_RZSC01001354.1:0-804 GCF_003998155.1 Mesorhizobium sp. M1E.F.Ca.ET.063.01.1.1 | reverse complement strand
GTTCATGAACGAACGGCAGAAATCTTACTTTCGCATGAAGCTTATCACCTGGAAGAACGATATCCTCCGGGAAGCGCGTGAAACCCTCGAAATCCTCCAGCAAGAAAACGCCAATCATCCCGACCTAGCCGACCGCGCCTCTTCCGAAACCGACCGTGCCATCGAATTGCGTGCTCGCGATCGCCAACGCAAGCTCATCTCGAAAATCGATTCCGCGCTGCAGCGCATCGACGAAGGCACCTACGGCTATTGCGAGGAAACCGGCGAGCCGATCGCGCTGAAGCGGCTCGACGCCCGCCCCATCGCGACGCTGTCGATCGAAGCGCAGGAGCGTCACGAGCGCCGCGAGTAGGTCTACCGCGACGACTGATGCAGGCAGGCTGGAATTTGTGAAAATGGCCGGGATTCCCGGCCATTTTGTTTTGAGGAGCTTTTTGCCGGAAAGTGTTGGAGAACGGGCGTCCGCCGATTGCAGCGCGGCTGGAACGGTTCAGCGGTTCTTGGAATCGCTGAACTGCTCCAACCGTTTGTTTTCACGCAATTCCGGACGGAAAACCGCTACGCACTTTTCCTGGAATTGCTCTCGAAGGCCGTTGCCGGATCAGCGCTTGTGGCTGGCAAGCTCGCCGAGAAGCTTGGTCATCTCGTCATCGAGCGAAGGCTTGGCCGCCGGCGTTCCGGTCGCCGGCTTGGGGTGCGACTCGTCCAGCGATGCCTCGAGTTCGTGCATCAGCGTGTCGTCGATCGAATCGTTGGAGGGCGGCGGCGGGGAATGCCGGACGCTGCCGTTGCCCGTTCCATAGG
>NZ_RZSC01001353.1:0-808 GCF_003998155.1 Mesorhizobium sp. M1E.F.Ca.ET.063.01.1.1 | reverse complement strand
ACCTAGCAGACCATGCCCTAGAATCAAAAGCGCCCGGCAGGGCCGGGCGCTTCGAGTTGCCAGAGATCTGCGAGTCGCTATGCGCCGCGCATCAGGCAGCCGGCGGCAAGCACGATATAGGCGATGAGCATGATCCACACCGCCGCGAGAGGAATGAACGCAAGAAGGCCGAGAGCGGCGAGAAGGCCGATGATGGCGATGACCAACGAAATGATGAACACGATCTGGGTGGGTGCACTGAGATTCATGTCTGTCCCTCCAACATGATTCGCAACACCCGAATTCTACCAGCAGGACCGTCACACACCAATCAGCTGACGTAACGGATTGGCCGGGTCGGCCAGGAGCTTGATCGCCAGCGCCACGCACACGATCACCAGCAGCGGTTTGATCAGCCGGGCGCCGATGCGGATGGCGAGGCTGGCGCCGAGGCGTGCGCCGAGGAACTGCGCCACGCCCATCATCAGACCGATCTTCCAGTAGACGACACCGACGGCGGCGAAGACGGTGAAGCCGCCGATGTTGGAGGCGAAGTTGAGCAGCTTGGTGTGCGCCGTCGCCTTGAGCACGCCGTAACCGGCGAGCGCAACGAAGGCCAGCATGAGGAATGAGCCGGTGCCCGGGCCGAACAAACCGTCATAGAAGCCAACGGCCGGCACGACCGTCAGACCGAACAGAAACGGTGACAGGCGCTCGACACGATCCACGTCGCCCATGTTGGGCTTGAACGCGAAGTAGAGCGCAATCGCGACCAGAAGAACCGGCAGCAGGGCGCGCAGGAGGTCTCCGGGCACGACCGTCGCCAGCA
>NZ_RZSC01001352.1:0-813 GCF_003998155.1 Mesorhizobium sp. M1E.F.Ca.ET.063.01.1.1 | reverse complement strand
GCTGCCGAAAGGCACGCCGCGCCACCGTGCGATGGGCTATGTCTGGGTGGCGCTGATGCTGGTCATCGCCATCTCGAGCTTCTGGATCCAGCAGATCCGGCTCATCGGACCGTTCAGCCCGATCCACATCCTGTCGATCCTGGTGCTGGTCACCGCGCCGCTGGCGGTGTGGTATGCGCATACGCATCGCGTCGCCGCCCATCGTGGCGCCATGATCAAACTCTATGTCTTCGCCCTGGTCGGCGCCGGCATCTTCACGCTGCTGCCGGGCCGCATCATGCATACGGTCGTGTTCGGCCAGTAGGGCAATATTTTCGAGGAAAGTCATGAAAGTACGCGTCAAATGGGTCGAGGAACGCACCTTTGTCGGCGAGTCCGGCAGCGGTCACAAAGTGGTGCTGGGCACGGCGCACGGGCCGGAAGGCCGAACGCCGGGGCCAAGCCCGATGGAATTGGTGCTGATCGGCACCGGCGGCTGCTCGGCCTATGACGTCGTCCACATCCTCGAGAAGGGCCGCGAGGCGGTCGAGGACTGTGTGGTCGAGCTCGACGCCGACCGTGCCGAAACCGAGCCGCGCGTCTTCACCCGCATCCACATGCATTTCATCGTCAAGGGCCGCGCGCTGTCGCGCGACAAGGTCAAACGGGCGATCGACCTTTCGATCGAGAAATACTGCTCGGCCACGGCGATGATGGCCAAGACCGCGACCGTCACGCATGATTTCGAGGTCGTTGATACGGCGGTGAAATAGGGAATAGGGAGTAGGGAGTAGGCAGTAGGCAGTAGGGAGGAGGCAGTAGGGAGGAGGCAGT
>NZ_RZSC01001351.1:0-816 GCF_003998155.1 Mesorhizobium sp. M1E.F.Ca.ET.063.01.1.1 | reverse complement strand
ATTCTCGACTCGGCCTGACCTGAATCTCGACAGACCCAGATTCATTTTTCAGCCCGATGCGAGGGGCGGCCACGGCGTGTTAGTCGGCTGCATAGCGATTGTGCAGTGCACATTAAATCTTCGTAATGCCGCGTTTTGGCCCTTTTCCGCCAAAGCTTTGTCCTATCTATTCGGCGAAATTCACGGCGAAAGACAGTGAAACGAGCTAGAATAGACTACCGGGATCGGCGTGTCGGTTAGAGGGCTATTGTCGATGCGCGGAAAAATCGCCTTTGCAGTCGTTGCGCTGGCCTGTCTCGCAGGCGCCGGCCTCTATCTTTCGCCGGCCGCGATGGGCAGGTTCCAGCAGTTGATCTCGGGCCAGCAGATCGGCACAGCCAGCGCCGACAAGACCGCCAAGGCATCGGACAATTCCAAGGGCGGCGGCGCGCGTTCGGCCTCGATCGTTTCGGCAACCGCGACGACCGCCGATTTTCCGATCCGCCGCTACGCTATCGGCTTCGTCTCCTCGCCATCGGTGGTCAGCGTGAACGCCCGCGTCTCCAGCCAGATCATGTCGATCGCCGTCAAGGACGGGCAGATGGTCAAGGCCGGCGATCTTCTCATTTCACTGGATGACCGGGCGCTGAAGGCGCAGCTCGCAAAAGACCAGGCGACGCTGGTCAAGGACCAGGCCATGCTGGTCAGCGCCCAGGCCGACCTGCAGCGCGCCAAGGACCTCGTCGCCAAGCAGGCCGGCACGCAGCAGACCTACGATCAGGCGCTGGCGGCGCAGAAGGCGGCAGCCGCGACCATCGATGCCGACAAGGCCACCAT
>NZ_RZSC01001350.1:0-819 GCF_003998155.1 Mesorhizobium sp. M1E.F.Ca.ET.063.01.1.1 | reverse complement strand
GGACTACACCATGCCGCGCGCCGACGATCTGCCGTCGTTCAAGGTCTCGACCTCGAACACGCCGTGCCCAGGCAATCCGCTCGGCATCAAGGGTTGCGGCGAGGCCGGCGCGATCGGTTCGCCGCCGGCGGTGATCAACGCCATCACCGATGCGCTCGGCGTCGTCGATATCGCCATGCCGGCGTCGCCGTCGACCGTATGGTCGGCGATCCGCGCCAAGAAGCACTGAAATGAAGCGAATATGGAATAGGGAGTAGCGAATAGGGGAAAGCGCGATGCGAAGGGATTGGTCCTATTCGCTATTCGCTACTCGCTATTCGCTCTTTCCCCGAAGGGAGGAAGACAAATGTACTCGGTCAACTACCATCGCGCCGCCTCTGTCGCTGAGGCCGCCAAGCTGTTGAAGAGCGGCGATGCCAAGCTTCTGTCCGGCGGCATGACGCTGATCCCCGCCATGAAGACGCGGCTCGCGGCGCCTTCCGATCTGGTCGACGTGTCGCGGCTGAAGGACCTGCAGGGCGTCAAGGTGTCCGGCAAGACGGTCACCATCGGAGCGGCGACGACGCATTACGACGTTTCCAATGACGAGAAGCTGAAGAAGGCCTGTCCGGCGCTTGCCCATATGGCTTCGCTGATCGGCGATCCGGCGGTGCGTCACAAGGGCACGATCGGCGGCTCGATCGCCAACAACGATCCGGCGGCCGACTATCCGGCGGCGCTGCTGGCGCTGGGAGCGACCATCGTCACCAACAAGCGCCAGATCGCGGCCGACAAGTTCTTCAAGGGCCTGTTCGAGACGGGGCTGAAGGAGGGCGAGAT
>NZ_RZSC01000134.1:0-11013 GCF_003998155.1 Mesorhizobium sp. M1E.F.Ca.ET.063.01.1.1 | reverse complement strand
GTCTTGGATATCCACATCTCGACCAGCGTCGAGAAGGCCGGCCGCCGCACCAGTTGCCAGACGATGTCCTGGTCGTTGATGGCGAGCACCGGACCGCCGGCGGGGCCGATCCGCTCGCCGGTCCACAGCCTGACCGCAAAGCCGGGCTTCAGAGTCTCGACGACCGTTCGCACGATCCGCGCGGCCCTGTCGGCGGCATTCATTCCCACCTCCCGATACGTCGAATACGCCCGCTGGCTTGAGCCACTGTCGTCCAATTCGCCTTGGGACCGCAATCCCGATCTGTTGCGCAAATGCACTACTCGAGGATTTCCCGTCTGGCCATTCCGTTGCGGCACCTTGTCATTTGCCGCGACACACCCCATTCTTTGGGCCGTGTTCAACCAATCGAAAGGAGGTGATCCGATGTCGAGTGATTTCGTTTTCCATAACGTGAGCTCAGCGGATTGCACTTCCGGGAAGCAGTCTTCCCGTTAAGGCGCGAGACGCGCGGCAGGTGACCCGATGGGGTCGCCGCCATGAGCCGCGTCATGGACGGAAACACGGAAGGCCGCCGGCTTCGTCAAGAAGCGGCGGCCTTTTCCTTTTGGACCAATAGCGATCGAGGAAGGGGTGAACGGCGTTTCCGGGAAACGATGAACCGCTCCAGCATCGAAGCGGGTCAGCGGCGGTGCTGGAGCCGTCGTTTAATGCATGTCGCCCAAAAGTGTGCAGCGGTTTTGGGAGAACGACATGCATCAAAACAAGAACCTAAAGCACGTCGCTTGGATCCGTTTCAGCGCGACGCGCTTTAACAGCCGCCTGCCTATGCCAGCATCTGCGCGCTTACCGTGCGGTCGATGCCGTGCTGCGGCGGATTGAACCGGTTGCTTACCTGCTCATAGGTCCAGACCTTGAACAGGCCGAGCCGGTGCGGCCCGAAACTGTGCAGCAGCGGCACGTCCGTGGCGTCGCGGCCGCGCGCAATCACGACGCGGCCTATCCTGGGGCAATTGTGGCGCGGATCGAACGTGTACCATTTGCCGTCAAGGAATGCTTCCATCCAGGCCGAGAAATCCATCGGCGCGGGATCGGCCGGCACGCCGATATCGCCGAGATAGCCGTTCACATAGCGCGCCGGAATGTTCATCGAGCGGCAAAGCGTGATCGCGAGATGCGCGAAATCGCGGCACACGCCGACGCGCTCTTCATGCGCCTGCGCCGCGGTGCGCGTGGCGCGGGCATAGCCGTAGCCGAAGGAAAGCCGGCTGTGGACATAATCGACGATCGCTTGCACGCGCGCCCACCCGGGCGGGAGACGGCCGAAAAGCTGCCAGGCGAGGCCGCCGAGGTGATCGGTTTCGCAATAGCGGCTGCCGAGCAGGTAGACGAGCACGTCGTCCGGCAGGTCCGCCACCGGCGTTTCGTGCGCCAGCCTGTTGACTTCGTCGCATTCGCCGCTGTCCTCGACCGCTGCGTCATAGAGGATACGGAAGCCGCCGGCCGGCGCGGTGAAGCGGCGGCAGATGTTGCCGTAGCGGTCGCGATAGGTCCGGGTCGGCACGGAAGGCGAAGTGAGCACCCGCGTCTGCCGTTTGATATCGGCATGGCGATCGGGGTGGATGTCGAGGAGCGAGACGATCGGCGTCGCCGCGACGCATTCGATAGCGATTTCGTAGCCGAGCCGGATCAGCATCGCATTCCCCCCTTTTTTGACGATCGCGAAGAAGAACGCGGCAACCGGGAGGTTGTTCCTGCTGCGGATGGAAATCGCCGGCGCGACTTCTCAGGCAGCGCTGACGGCATTAAAGTAAGGAGCGTTTCGCCCCTCCCCGAAAACGATTCTCCAGGAAATCCGATGTTCGTAGGCAGAAAGTTCGCCGCCTTCCTTTTCGACATGGACGGCACGGTGCTCAACTCGATCGCGGCGGCGGAACGCGTGTGGACCCACTGGGCAAATCGCCATGGTCTCGACGTGGCAAGTTTCCTGCCGACGATCCATGGCAGGCGCGCGAGAGAGACGATCGCCGCGCTCGAGCTTCCGGGCGTCGATCCTGTTGCGGAAGCCGACGCGCTGCTCAAGGCCGAGGCCGACGACCTTGAAGGCATCGTGCCGATCGCGGGCGCGGTGGCGTTTCTGCAATCGCTGCCGCCCGCGCGGTGGGCGATCGTGACCTCGGCGCCGCGCGAGCTGGCGCTGCTGCGCATCGAGGCAGCAGGCATTCCGCTTCCCGCCATGATGGTGTCGGCCGAGGACGTCACCCGCGGCAAGCCGGCGCCCGACTGCTTCCTGCTGGCGGCAAAGCGCCTCGGCGTAGAGGCGCGCGACTGCCTCGTCTTCGAGGATGCGCCCGCGGGTATCGCGGCGGGCGAAGCTTCCGGCGCCTCGGTGATGGTGATCAGCGCCACGCATGTCCATCCGATGCGGACGCCACACGCCAGCATTGCTTCCTACGATGCGCTCGGCATCGCCACGGACGACAGCGGCTGGATGGTCATCGATAGGCAGCGTGACGCGGCTTAGGATATGCTGAGATTCAGGTCAGGCCGAGTCGGGGATGGTGAATTCCGAGAACCAGAACGGAGCGGACCTATGGGCCCGTGAGTACCGGCCTGCGCCGGCCGTAGCCTTATCTGCCGCGCCACTCTCATGAATGCTTCGGCCGGCGAAGGCCGGAAGCGCAGGAAGTCGCCATCCGCAGGCCGGCCTCACCTGAATATCAGCATATCCGGCTAGAAGTCGCTGGTCAGACCCTTCACTTCCCAGTCGCCGTAGCGCCCCGGTTCGTTGCTGCCGCGGCCGCCGATCTCCTTCGGCAGGCGGGCTTCCGCCTCGCGATAGGCCTTTCGCCTCGCCTCGGCCTCGGCAAGCGCGCGCTCCGCCGCCGGGGTCAGCGTCTTTCGCGGCTTTTCGGCCGCGGCGGCGGTTTCGGTTTTGCTGGGGTGTTCGGTCATGCGATATGCCTTGCCGATTGAAACAGGGGGCCGATTGAAACAGAGGGCCGATTGAAACAGAGACCGGCCTTTCCCATCATATAGCCATGATGCAAGACGGATCGACTCCTATTCGCCACCACGCCAAACGGACTAGAAGATGAACACGCTTCGCACCGCTATGCTTCTCGCCGCGATGACGGCGCTGTTCATGGGCGTCGGCTTTCTGATCGGCGGCACGGGCGGCATGATGATCGCGCTTTTGATCGCCGCCGGCATGAACCTGTTCAGCTACTGGAATGCCGACAAGATGGTGCTGTCGATGAACGGCGCCTTCGAGGTCGACGAAAGAAGCGACCCCAGATACTACAGGATAGTGCAGGGCCTCGCCCGGCGAGCCGGCCTGCCCATGCCGAAAGTGTACAAGATCGACACCCCACAGCCCAACGCCTTTGCCACCGGCCGCAATCCCGAGAATGCCGCCGTGGCTGCCTCGACCGGCCTGCTGCAGCAGCTTTCGGACGAAGAAGTCGCGGCGGTCATGGCGCATGAGCTTGCCCATGTGCAGCATCGCGACACGCTTACCATGACGATCGTCGCGACGCTTGCCGGCGCGATCTCGATGCTCGGCAATTTCGCCTTCTTCTTCGGCGGAAGCCGCGACAACAACAACCCGTTCGGCTTCGTCGGCGTGCTGGTGGCCATGCTGGTCGCGCCCTTCGCCGCCATGATCGTGCAGATGGCGGTGAGCCGCACCCGCGAATACGAGGCCGACCGGCGCGGCGCGGAGATCTGCGGCCGGCCGCTGTGGCTGGCCTCGGCGCTCGACAAGATCGCGCGCGGCGCCGAACGCATCCCCAACCTGGATGCCGAGCGCAATCCGGCGATGGCCCATCTTTTCATCATCAACCCGCTCTCGGGCGAGCGCATGGACAATCTGTTCTCGACCCATCCGAGCACCGAGAACCGTATCGCCGCCCTGCAGCAGATGGCGAGCGAGATGGGCAGCGCCTCTCGGGCCACGCGGCGCGAAGCGCCGATGGCGGCCGATGAGCCGCCGGCCGGGCCGTGGGGCAAGCCGGCCGAACCCGTGCCGCCAATCGAGCCGGCGCGGCCAAAACCCAATCCATGGGGCCGCAACCCGACTGGACCCCGCGGCGCAGGACCCAAAGGTCCTTGGTCGTGAGCGGAGCGAAGCGCCGACCGCAAACCCCTGGCAGACGTGATGCAGGCGAGGCGATTGCCGGGCTTGCCGCGCGCAAGGCTGCCGCTCGGCTGCTTGCCGCCGTCATTGATGCCCGCACACCGCTCGACGGCCTGACCGACAACGAGCACGGCCATCCGCAATACAGGGCGCTTGATGCCCGCGACCGCGCGCTGGTGCGCGCCATCCTGGTCACGGCGCTGCGCTACCGCATGACCATTGCCGGCCTGCTGGCGAAGCGTCTGGAGAGGCCGCTGCCGGCCAACGCGACCGCGCTCTCGCACATCCTGCACGTGGCCGGCGCGCAGATCCTGTTCCTCGATATCCCCGACAGCGCCGCAGTCGATCTTGCCGTCACCCATGCCAAGTCCGATCCGCGCACGCTGCGCTTTTCCGGCCTCGTCAACGGCGTGCTGCGCTCGCTGGCGCGCGCCAAGGAGGCCGAGCTGGCGCCAACGCTTGCTGCGACCAGCGAAGCGCCGCAATGGTTTGCCGACCGGCTGACCGCCGCCTACGGCGCCGACAAGGCGCGGACCATCCTTGCCGCCCACCGCCACGAAGCGCCGGTCGATTTCACCGTCAAGTCCGACCCGGCGCTCTGGGGCGAGCGGCTCGGCGGCATCGTGCTGCCGACCGGCACCGTGCGGATAGAAAAACTGCAGGCTGCGGTCACCGACTTGCCCGGCTTCACCGACGGCGCCTGGTGGGTGCAGAATGCGGCGGCAAGCCTCCCCGCGCGCCTGTTCGGCGACATCGAAGGGCAGCGCGTTGCCGACCTTTGCGCCGCGCCCGGCGGCAAGACGGCACAGCTCATCCTCGCCGGCGCCAATGTCACCGCCGTCGACACCTCGAAGAACCGGCTGGCGCGTCTGGCGCAGAATCTCGAGCGCCTCGGCCTGTCGGCGGAGCTGGTGCAGACCGACCTGCTCGACTACCGGCCGGCGGAGCCGTTCGACGCCGTGCTTCTCGACGCCCCCTGCTCCTCGACCGGCACCGTCCGTCGCCATCCCGACGTGCCGTGGACAAAAACCATGGCCGATGTCGAGAAACTCGCCGCGCTCCAACGGAAGCTCCTCGCTCACGCCGTTACTCTCGTCAGACCCGGTGGCCGGATCGTCTTTTCCAACTGTTCGCTCGACCCGATCGAGGGCGAAGATCTCTACCACGCTTTCCTTGCCGAGACGCCCAGTGTGGCCGCCGATCCGATCCAAGCAGGCGATTTCGCCGGCGTCGACCCGTTCCTGACGCCAGAGGGCACCCTGCGCACGACACCCGCCGACATGGCGCTCGACTCACCGGGGATTTCCGGCCTGGACGGCTTTTTTGCCGCGCGGATGCGAAGGGCCGCTTAAAACGTTATTACATCAAACTTGCTGACTTTTTTAGGGACGGTCCCGGCGGCACCGCGTGAAGCGCTTCACGCCGGCGAAATCCGCCTTCGCATAAGTTCTTGAATCATATAAGCTTGTGCTTGGGTAGCGGTCGATCAGGAGGGGATTTGGCACTTGTTGCCGGCAACACGACGCGTCTTTGGACGCTTGTCGCGAGGGAGTTTTGGCGCAAGACGCGCCGGCGTCTTCGCGCCGGTCCCGTCTATCGCTGGCGCTATTCCGGCCGCACGCCCGAGCGCGTGCTCATCGCGCCGCCGGATCTCAGGCTCGCCGATCCGCAGATCGCGCTCGAAATCTATTATGGGCGCTATCCGTTGTCCGGCCACATGGTGGAAACCGGCGGCAAATCGCCCTTTCAGATCAATGTGCCCAACCACGGCTGGCAAAAGACGCTGCACGGCTTCCGCTGGCTGCGCCATATGCGGGCCGCGGGCACCGAGCTTGCCGCCGCCAACGCACGGGCCCTGGTCTCCGACTGGATCGCCATGCACGGCAACCAGATATCCGGCGTCGCCTGGGAGCCGCGCACGACGGCCAAGCGGGTGATCGCCTGGCTGCAGCATTCCTCCGTCGTGCTGCAGGGCGCCGAATTTCCCTTCTACCGCGCCTTCCTCAAATCGCTCGCCATGCAGATCCGCTATCTGCGGTCGATGGCACGCGAGATGCCGGACGGCAAGGACAGGCTGCGCGCCCGCATCGCGCTTGCCTTCGCCGCCCTGTCGCTGCCGGCGCCGCCCTCGGCGCTGCGCGCCGCCACCCGCAACCTTGCCGAGGAGCTCGACCGCCAGATCCTTCCCGATGGCGGCCACATCTCGCGCAACCCGATGACGGTGCTGGAATTGCTGGCCGACCTTTTGCCTCTGCGCCAGACCTATGCCAACCAGGCCGAGGCGCCGCCGCCGGCGTTGATCGGCGCCATCGACCGCATGCTGCCGGCCCTGCGTTTCTTCCGCCACCAGGACGGCAGCCTCGCCCGCTTCAACGGCATGGGCGCCACGATCCACGACCGCATCGCCACCATCCTGCGTCATGACGACACGGTCGGCGCGCCGCTGCTGCACGCGCCGCATTCCGGCTACGAGCGCCTGTCGATGGGCGGCGTGACGGTGATCGCCGACACCGGCCTGCCGCCGCCCATCGACGTTTCCAACGCCGCGCATGCCGGGTGCCTCGCCTTCGAGCTTTCTTCCGGACGCCAGCACTTCATCGTCAATGCCGGCATCGATACCTATGGCGCCGCCGAGTTCCGCCCGCTTGCCCGCGCCACCGCCGCGCACTCGACCGCCACCGTCAACGACACCTCCTCGGCGCGCTTCAGCCATTCGCTGCGGGTCAGCGACCTGCTCGGCTCGCCGCTGATCCCCGGCCCGCAGCGCGTGCCCTGCAAGCGCATCGACCAGAAAGGCGTGCACGGTTTCGTCGCCCGCCACGACGGCTATGCCGCGCGCTTCGGCTTCCTGCACGAGCGTGAATTGAAGCTGACGGAGAACGGCAATGTGCTGACCGGCCGCGACCGTTTCCTGCGCCCCGGGGGCGCGACGGTCCGCAACAATGGCCGCGACTTCGTCACAGTGCGCTTCCACATCCATCCCGACATCGGCCTGCTTCAGGACGAGCGGGACCGCTTGACGCTCGCCGCCGCACAAGGAGACACTTGGGTTTTCACCTGCGCGGAAGTGGCGCCGGAGGTTGAGGAATCGATCTATTTCGCCGGACTCGGCGGGCCGCGCCGCAGCCGGCAGATCGTGCTTGCCTTCAAGGCCTCGGAGATCGCCGAGGTGCACTGGCAGCTGACGCGCACCCACATCGCCGGCTATCCCGAAAACAACTGAGCCTCAGCGATGGAACCCAAGCTGCGCGCTTGATTTCCGGGGCTCATATGCTACGGCCCGCGAACGTTTCCCAACCAGCCTTGAAAGGCCGCCTGCCATGGCCGTCCCCGCCAAGAACATTCCGGCACCGGACCTCGTTCCGGTTCGCCGCGCGTTGCTTTCAGTCTTCGATAAAACCGGCCTGATCGATTTCGCCAGGGCGCTTGCCGCCGCCGGCGTCGAGCTGGTCTCCACCGGCGGCACGGCGAAGGCGATCGCCGAGGCCGGCCTGGCGGTCCGCGATGTTTCGGAACTGACCGGCTTTCCCGAGATCATGGACGGCCGCGTCAAGACCTTGCACCCGTCGGTGCATGGCGCGCTGCTCGGCGTGCGTGACGACCCCGAGCATGTGAAGGCGATGCACGACCACCATATCCTTCCGATCGACCTCGTCGTCTCCAACCTCTACCCGTTCGAGGAAGTCCGCCGCTCCGGCGCCGGCTACGCTTCGATCGTAGAGAACATCGACATCGGCGGTCCGGCGATGATCCGCGCCTCGGCCAAGAACCATGCCTATGTCGCCATCGTCACCGATCCCGCCGACTACGCCTCGGTGCTCAACGCGCTGGAGATGAACCTCGGCTCGCTGTCGCTCGATTTCCGCAAGAAGCTGGCCGCCAAGGCCTTTGCCCGCACGGCCACCTATGACGCGGCGATCTCCGGCTGGTTCGCCGAGGCGCTCGAGGTCGAGCATCCGACCTGGCGCGCCTTCGGCGGCCGCCTCGACCAGGTGATGCGCTATGGCGAGAACCCGCACCAGAGCGCCGGCTTCTATCTCTCCGGCGACAAGCGGCCGGGTGTCGCCACCGCCAGGCAGCTGCAGGGCAAGCAGCTCTCCTACAACAACATCAACGACACCGACGCCGCCTTCGAGCTGGTCGGCGAGTTCGATCCGGCCCGTTCTGCGGCGATCGCCATCATCAAGCACGCCAATCCCTGCGGCGTCGCCGAAGGGGCGACGCTGAAGGCGGCTTATGCCAGGGCGCTTGCCTGCGATCCGGTCTCGGCTTTCGGCGGCATCGTCGCCATGAACCGCATCCTCGATGCCGAGGCGGCGGAAGAGATCGTGAAAACCTTCACCGAGGTGATCATCGCGCCGGACGCCACCGACGAGGCGGCAGCGATCGTCGCCGCGAAGAAGAATTTGCGCCTTCTGGTCGCCGGCGACCTGCCCGACCCGCGCGCCGCCGGCACGCTCGTGAAATCGGTGGCCGGCGGGCTCTTGGTGCAAAGCCGCGACAATGCGGTGGTCGACGACCTCGCATTGTCGGTGGTGACGAAGCGCGCGCCGACGCCGGCCGAGATGGCCGACCTCAAATTCGCTTTCCGCGTCGCCAAACACGTCAAGTCGAACGCCATCGTCTATGCGAAGGATGGCGCCACCGTCGGCATCGGCGCCGGCCAGATGAGCCGCGTCGATTCCTCGCGCATCGCCGCCCGCAAGGCGCTCGACGCGGCCGAAGCCGCCGGCCTGACCGAACCGCTGACCAAGGGTTCCGTCGTCGCCTCCGACGCCTTCTTCCCCTTCGCCGACGGCTTGCTGTCGGCGATCGAGGCCGGCGCTAGCGCCGTGATCCAGCCCGGCGGCTCGATGCGCGACGACGACGTGATTGCCGCCGCCGACGAGCACGGCATCGCCATGGTGTTCACGGGCGTGCGGCATTTCAGGCATTGAGCGCGCCCTCTCCTTCTCCCCTTGTGGGAGAAGGTGTCGCCGAAGGCGACGGATGAAGGGTGCTGGACGGAGTGAGGCGTTGGCGGTCCGGTCGCCATGTGTCGTTTGGACGAGCGCGTTCGCCAAGCTGGAACACCCCTCATCCGTCTCGGCGCTGCGCGCCGATCCACCTTCTCCCACAAGGGGAGAAGGAAGAGGCTCACTCCACCGGCTTGTCCGCCGGGTAGGGCGTCCTGACCAGGATCGCCATGCCGATACCGAGAAAGAGGATGATCACCGCCATGCCGAGCCGCGCCGAGTCGCTCAGGTAGCTGATCGTCGCGAGCAGGAACGGCGCCAGGAAACTGGTCGCCCGTCCGGACAGCGCGTAGATGCCGAAATAACGGCCCGATTCGGCGGCGGTGACGCTCCGCGCCATATAGGAGCGCGATGAAGCCTGCACCGGCCCGAAGGCAAGGCCGATCAGCAGCCCGTAGAGGATATAGGCCTTCTCGGCGGCGGTGCCGAACAGGCCGCCGGAATCAGCCAGGGGGAGCGGTATCAGGCCGAGCAGCGTGAAGCCCGGCCCGGTCGAGATGATTCCGGCGGTGGCCACGGTCAGCATCATCAGCGCGATCATCACCACCGCTTTGGAACCAAGCGCGGTGTCAAGGCGAGCGGCGATCCAGCAGCCGAAGATGGCGACGACGTTGAGAATGATGCCGAAGATGCCGATCTCGGTGATCGACCAGTGGAACATCGCGGCAGCGAACACACCGCCCTGCGTGAGCAGCGCGTTGACGCCGTCCTGGTAGATCATGCGGGCGACAAGGAAGCGGAAGATACCGACGCGCTTGCGCGCCTCTGTCAGCGTCGACTTCAGCTCCGAAAGACCCTCGCGCACTGCCGGTCCGATCGGAATGCCCTTGGCGGCGTCCGGGGTGAAGAAGAACATCGGCAGGATGAAGAGAAAGTACCAGCCGGCCGACATTGGCCCGGTGGCGCGGGCATCTTCGCCGAGCTTCGGATCGAGTCCCAGGATCGGGTCGAGGCCGATGACCGTTTTGCCGGTTTCCAGATTGCCGGCCATGAACAGAATGACAAAAATCAGCGCGATCATCCCGCCGAGATAGCCGAGACCCCAGGCGATGTTGGAGATGCGCCCGATTTCGCTTTTCGGCACCAGCCGCGGCATCATCGAATCGTTGAACACGGTCGAGAATTCCGCGGCCACCGAGGCCAGCGAGAACAACAGCACGATCAGGAACACATTCGACCCGGGCGCCGCGAGCCAAAGCAGCGTGAGGCTGGTGATCTTGATGGCCGCGAAGAAGGCGATCCACGGCTTGCGCGGTCCCGTCTGGTCGGCGATCGAGCCCAATACGGGCGAAAGCACGGCGATGACCAGGCCGGCGGCGGCGATGCCCCAGGCCCAGGCGGCCTGACCCACGACCGGATCGCTGACCATGCGCGAGGCGAAGTATGGCCCGAAGATGAAGGTGGTGACGACGGTGAAGAAGGGCTGCGCCGCCCAGTCGAAGAACATCCAGCCCCAGATGCCGCGCCCCGTCGCCCGCTGCACTGCTACTTCGGCCATGTCCCCTCCACTCGCCTTCTATTTGTCGGCGGCGCCATGTCTGCATGTTTTCGGACAGCGATGCAAACGAACAAGCGGCCGCCAGCTATTGCCCAGATTTCCTCGCCCCCACGAAGTGGGGGAGAGGTGGCTCGGCGAAGCCGAGACGGAGAGGGGGAAATGCGCCGGCCTACGGTCAGGTTGACCGCTTAATGCATGTCGCCCAAAAGTGCGCAGCGGTTTTGGGAGAACGACATGCATCAAAACAAAGACCTAACAGGCTGTTGAAGAAGTACTGGCGCGGTTGTTTGGAGCGTGATTCACTGCTCCCCGAACGATTTGGGGACGGTGAATGCGCGGATTGGACGAACGGTCGGGCTCGCTGTTTTCCTATGTCGACCTCG
>NZ_RZSC01001349.1:0-819 GCF_003998155.1 Mesorhizobium sp. M1E.F.Ca.ET.063.01.1.1 | reverse complement strand
GGGGTGGGGGTACTCGTAAAGCGCTTCCGTCTGGCCGCGACAGCCTGCCGCGCAGCAGACCTCATTTGTCGGACATAAGCGCTGAAATCCGCTTTTTCGCCCTTGCCCCTGGCACCTGCGTGGCTAGGATGCGCGCCGGCCAAAGGGAGAAAGAAATCATGATGCCATCGGCGCGTTTCGCCGACCTTGACGGCGCCTCGGTGCTGATCACCGGCGGCGGCTCCGGCATCGGCGCGGCGCTGACCGAAGGCTTCATGCGGCAAGGCGCCAAGGTCGCCTTCATCGATATCGCCGACAAGCCCAGCACGGTGCTCGCCGACCGCCTGGAAAAGGAGCTTGGCCGGCGTCCGCTCTACCTCAAGACCGATTTGCGCGACGTGGCGGCGTTGCGCACTGCTGTGGCCAAGGCCGCGGAAGCGCATGGCGATGTCACGGTGCTCGTCAACAACGCCGCGCTCGATGACCGTCATGAGGTCAAGGACGTCACCGTCGAGTTCTGGGACAACAATCTCGCTATCAACCTGCGGCCGCATTTCTTCACCGCCCAGGCGGTGGCGCCGGGTATGAAGCGCGCCGGCGGCGGCTCGATCATCAACTTCACCTCCACCTCCTATCTCATCAACCATCCGGACATGCCGGCCTACACCGCGGCCAAGGCCGGCATACTCGGCCTCACCAAGGGCCTTGCCGGCAAGCTCGGCGCCGACGGCATCCGCGTCAACGCGGTCGCGCCCGGCTGGGTGATCACCGAGCGCCAGAAGGAGCTCTGGGTTACCGAAGAGACGCTCGCCGCTCATGTCGCCAAGCAATGCATCAAGG
>NZ_RZSC01001348.1:0-819 GCF_003998155.1 Mesorhizobium sp. M1E.F.Ca.ET.063.01.1.1 | reverse complement strand
CGACCTGGTGCTTCAGGTAACAGACGGCTAACCATGGGTCCGACCGCAGACGCATTCCATTAGCTGTTCGTGGTAGAGCTTTTGGCCAGACCCTGTTAGACTTCCGGTCTAACAGGGTGGCAACGGCGCGCCGAGCCTGCCGGGGATTGTTCCGTCGGCAAACGGCGAAGTGCTTTTTCCAGCGGAAGTCGCCTGTTCTGGACCGAAAGCAGGGACCGGGGGCTCAACCATGGCTGAACGGAACTATACCCGTCAGCTCGCGACAATCATTTCTATCGACGCCGTGGGCTTTTCACGGCTGATGGGCATCGACGACGAACTTGCCGTCGCGGCCTTCGAGGAAAGGCGCGATATCATCACCGACAGTTGCGGTGCCTTTGGCGGCCGCACCTTCGGCGTCGCCGGCGACAGCATCATGGCCGAATTCGGCAATCCGATCGAAGCCTTGCGCGCGGCCTTCGATTTCCAGGATCGGATCATGGCACTCAATGCATCGGCCGCCGAAGAGATGCGCATGCCGTTCCGGGCCGGGATCAACACCGGCGATGTCATCGTCCGCGAAGGCCGCCTCTATGGCGACGATGTCAACATCGCCGCCCGGCTCCAGGAGTTCGCCCCGCATGACGGCCTCGCCATTTCCGAGACGACCTGGCATCACGTCAAGGACAAGACGGCGGCGAATTTCACCGATCTCGGCGAGTTCATGCTGAAGAACATCGCGCTGCCGGTGCGCGTCCTGATAGCCGGGCGCGATGGCAACGGTGCCGCGATGGCGGCTCCCTTGGCCGCCATCCCCACAGCGCCCGGTCACTACAAACC
>NZ_RZSC01001347.1:0-820 GCF_003998155.1 Mesorhizobium sp. M1E.F.Ca.ET.063.01.1.1 | reverse complement strand
TGCTCGGGCTGTGGTCCTATTCGCTCTATCTCTGGCAGCAGCCCTTCTACAAATTCGTCTATGACCGGGACAGCGCGCCGATCCCAATGCTGGCCGCGGTCTTCGCCTGCGCGCTGGCGAGCTACTACATCGTCGAAAAACCGGCGCGAGGCTGGCTCAACCGCAATTGGTGAATGTGGGTCAGACCTGGCTGCCCTTCCGCGCGGCGAGATAGCGCCGAAGCCCCGCTTCGCCGCGCGGCGTGGTCCAGCGGTGGTTCCAGGCGAATGCCGGCCTGAGCAACGGCGCCAGGAGTTTGAGGATCGGCCTCTCCACCGTGACCTGCCAGATCAAGTCGACGTGCGTACCGGTTCCAGACGGCGACAATTCGGCCCGCCACAGGCCGTCGAAATCGCCGAAGGTCTTCACCACCACCAGACGGCCTGGCTCGAGCTCGGCGGCCTCGATGACGAAGTTCAACTCGTAGGGCAGGGCGCCTCGCGCCCTGGCTCTGGCCCGCGAGCCGACAACACCCTTGCCCTTCCTGTCGAGGGGCTTGACTTCCTTGTAGGCGTCGCCCCACCAGAGCGGCAGCAACTCGGCGTCGGACAATACGTCCCACACTTCCTGCGGCGTCCCCTCCGGGATGTCCCAGCTTTCGTCGAAGCGGAAGACGTTGCTTGGCATGATGCCGCACCCCCAGCCTGCGGAGCACTCACATTAGCTGCAGCTTGTTTTGGTGGCCAGTGGCCGTTCAGCCGGTGATGGGTTTGGCGTAATAACGCACCGACTTCTTGCCGCCATGAATCACGGCATCGCCGACCTCGGCAAAGCCAAGCGC
>NZ_RZSC01001346.1:0-820 GCF_003998155.1 Mesorhizobium sp. M1E.F.Ca.ET.063.01.1.1 | reverse complement strand
CGTCGGTGTTGCTCGGCCTCGGCCTTGCCGTCGAGGACGACATCGAAAACCGCAAGACGCACCACGACGACGAGCTCGAACATGAGCACGACGATTTTGATTCCTTCGTCATCGATATCCCGTCGATCTTGCATCCGGACGAGCTGGCGAAGCGCGTCGCCCTTGCGGCCGAGCAGGAAAACGTGCTGCGCGTCAAAGGCTTCGTCGAGGTTGGCGGCAAGCCGATGCGGCTTCTGCTGCAGGCCGTCGGCCCGCGCGTCAACCACTATTACGATCGCGCCTGGACCACCGAGGACGACCGCCGCTCGCGGCTCGTCGTCATCGGCCTCAAGGGGCTCAATCGCCCGGCGGTCGAACGTATCCTCGCCGGCTGAGGCAAGCACGAAAAGCGATGCATATCCTCACCACGACATCCGCCTCGCTCGACGATCTCGCCGAGCCGATCGATCTCAGGCAGACGCCTGCGGATGTCGTGGCGCTGTCCTTCACCGACAGCGACCTCGCCGGCCTGGCCGCTGCGTGGAAAGCGGACGCGGAACACCTGCCGTCGATGCGGCTCGCAGCACTTCGCGACCTCCGCCACCCGATGTCGGTCGACCTCTGGATCGACAGCGTCGCCCGTCATGCCAAGGTCGTTCTGGTCCGCATCCTCGGCGGCTACGACTGGTGGCGCTATGGCTGCGATCAGCTCGCGACGGTGGCGCGCGAGCGCGGCATCAAGCTCGCGCTGCTGCCCGGCGAAAGCCATGACGAGGATCAGCGGCTGATCGAGGGCTCGACGCTGCCACGCGCCGAGTTGGACGCCTTGCTCGGCTATTTC
>NZ_RZSC01001345.1:0-821 GCF_003998155.1 Mesorhizobium sp. M1E.F.Ca.ET.063.01.1.1 | reverse complement strand
CTTGTAGATGGCGCGCGCGATCGCCACGCCCTGGCGTTCGCCGCCCGAAAGCTGGCCGACGATGGAATGCGGCGTGAACACTTTCGAGGTGAAGCCGATCTCGCGCATCAGCCGGCTCGCCTCCTCGATCTCCTTGTTGACCTTCAGCCAGCCCAGCCAACCGGTGAGCTCGCGGCCCATGAAGATGTTGCGCACGATCGTCTGCTGCACGGCGAGAGCCCGGTCCTGGAACACGGTCTCGATGCCGGCGTCGCGCGAGCGCGCGGCGCTCCATCCGGTGACCGGCTGGCCGCGCACGAGGATCTCGCCGCTGGTCGGCTTGACCACGCCGGACAGGATCTTGATCAGTGTCGACTTGCCGGCGCCGTTGTCGCCGATCAGGCCGACCACCTCGCCGCGATCGACGCTGAGGTTGACCCCGCCCAGCGCATAGACCTGGCCATAGGATTTCTTGATGTCGCGCAGTTCGATGATGCGTTCGGCCATGCGATCCTCGCCTTGATTGTCGCTTGCCGGCGTCGCCGGCGGTCCTGCCGGCCGGGTCGAGCCCGGCCGGCAGCCTGGGAGGTCAGCGCAACGCCTGCTTGGCGAGCTCTGAGACGATCTCGTAGTTCTGCGCGTCACGAAGCCGGCGCCGGTGTCGACATTCATCGGTGCCAACCCCAGCACCACTTGCTGGCAGAGGCTGAGGATCGGCAGATAGCCCTGCAGGAACGGCTGCTGGTCGGCCGTGAGCTGCACCCAGCCGCCCTTGAAGCCTTCGACGATCTGCGGACTGGTGTCGAAGCCGAAATTGAAGATGTCGCCCGGCTTGCGACCCG
>NZ_RZSC01001344.1:0-825 GCF_003998155.1 Mesorhizobium sp. M1E.F.Ca.ET.063.01.1.1 | reverse complement strand
GCGCGGTGAAGGCCGGCCTTGCCGCCGGCTTGAAGATGGTGACCGACAGGCTCGGCGTGTCTTCCGCGCATGTCACCTTCGCCACTGAACCAGACGTCGCGACGCTGGAAGCGGCTGGCTTCCTGCATCGCACCGACCAGCAGTTCCATTTCTTCAACGAAGGCTTTTCCAGCTACGACGACTTCCTCGCCACGCTTGCCTCGCGCAAGCGCAAGGCGATGAAGAAGGAGCGCCGCGAAGCGCTGGCGGACGGCATCTCGATCGACTGGCTGACCGGCAAGGACATCACCGAACGCGCCTGGGATGATTTCTTCGCCTTCTATATGGACACCGGCGGCAGGAAATGGGGCCGGCCCTATCTCAACCGCCAGTTCTTCTCGCTGATCGGCGAGCGCCTGGCCGACGACATCCTGCTGGTGATGGCCAAGCGCAACGGCCGCTACATCGCCGGCGCCATCAACTTCATCGGCTCGGACGCGCTCTATGGCCGCAATTGGGGCTGCATCGAGGACCACCCCTTCCTGCATTTCGAGGTCTGCTACCACCAGGCAATCGACTTCGCGATCGAGCGCAAACTGAAGGTGGTGGAAGCCGGCGCGCAAGGCGAGCACAAGCTGGCACGCGGCTACCAGCCGGTGACAATGCATTCGGCGCACTACATTGCGCATCCCGGCCTGCGCAACGCGGTCGCCGACTATCTGCGCCGCGAGCGGCGCGAGGTCGAGCGGATGGGCGAGTACCTGGAAGAGCACACGCCGTTCCGCAAGGACCTCGGGGAATAGACCGAGTTTGCCAGGCGAGTGGAATCCGCTTGCCCCTCTGTCT
>NZ_RZSC01001343.1:0-827 GCF_003998155.1 Mesorhizobium sp. M1E.F.Ca.ET.063.01.1.1 | reverse complement strand
GCCCGGCGCAATGGTGATGGTGCCGGGTTCGCCCTTCAAGCGGCCAGCGAGCAGCTTGGCGACGGTCGACTTGCCGTTGCCGTTGGCGCCAAGCAGCGCGATGCGGTCGTCGGCATCGATGCGCAGCGTCATCTTCTTCAGCACCGGATTGCCCTCGGTGTAGCCGACATTGACGCCGTTGAGCGCCACGATCGGCGAGGCCACCGTCTTCACCGGCTCCGGGAAGGAGAACGGCCGCACCGTATCGTTCACCACCGCGGCGATCGGCTTCAGCTTCTCCAGCGCCTTCAGCCGCGACTGCGCCTGCCTGGCCTTCGAGGCCTTGGCGCGGAAGCGCTCGACGAAGGATTCCATGTGCTTGCGCTGCGCTTCCTGCTTGACGCGGCTCTTTTCCTGCAGCTCACGCTGCTCGGTGAGCTGCCGCTCGAACTGGTCGTAGCCGCCGCGCCAGAAGGTCAGCTTCTTCTGGTCGAGATGGACGATCGAGTTGACGGCGCGGTTGAGCAGGTCGCGGTCGTGCGAGATGAGCAGCACCGTGTGCGGATATTTGGAGACATAGTTCTCCAGCCACAGCGTGCCTTCGAGGTCGAGATAGTTGGTCGGCTCGTCGAGCAGCAGAAGGTCGGGCTCGGAGAAGAGCACGGCGGCGAGTGCCACCCGCATGCGCCAGCCGCCCGAGAAGGACGAGGCCGGTCGCTTCTGCGCGGCATCGTCGAAGCCGAGGCCGGCCAGGATGGTGGCGGCGCGGGATTCGGCCGAATGCGCGTCGATGTCGGCCAGCCGCGGGTGGATCTCGGCGATACGGGGCGGAGCGGTCGCGGGCGTTT
>NZ_RZSC01001342.1:0-827 GCF_003998155.1 Mesorhizobium sp. M1E.F.Ca.ET.063.01.1.1 | reverse complement strand
GCACCTTATAGGCGAGCTTCTCGCCTGGAACAATAAGCGAACGACCGCAACTGCCTCATCCTGACATCAGGCGCACGGCCAAAGACCCCGGCCGTGTGTCGCCGCTTCAGACCGGATTGTTGAAAGTATCGCAGTCCGAAAGCTTGCCGCTCTTGTAGCCGCGCGCCAGCCAGGTCTGCCGCTGCGCCGAGGTGCCATGGTTGAAGCTTTCCGGAACGACATAGCCCTGCATCTTCTTCTGCAGCGTGTCGTCGCCGATCTGCTTGGCGGCATTCAGCGCGCTTTCCATGTCGCCCTGTTCGAGAACGCCCTTCTGCGCTGTGTAGTGAGCCCACACGCCGGCGAAGCAGTCGGCCTGGAGCTCGACCCGCACCGACATCTGGTTGGCCTCGGCCTCGCCCATGCCCTGCCGCATCTGGTTGAACTTCTGCATGATGCCGGTGAGGTTCTGCACATGGTGGCCGACCTCATGCGCAACCACATAGGCCCGCGCGAACTCACCCGAGGCGCCGAACTGCTGGTCGAGCTGCTGGAAGAAGGTCATGTCGAGATAGACCTTGTGGTCACCGGGGCAATAGAACGGCCCCGCCGCGGAGGAGGCAAAGCCGCAAGCCGAGCGGATCTGGCCGCTGAACAGCACGAGCTTTGGGTCCTCATAGGTAAGGCCGTTAGCCTTGAAGATGCCGGTCCAGGTGTCCTCGGTTTCGGCAAGCACCGTCGCCACGAACTGCTTCATTTCATCCGAAGCGGGTGCGCCGGTGCTGTCCTGCGAGCCGCTGTCGTCCGTGATCTGGCCGCCGCCGCCCGGTACCAGACCGCCGCTGCCG
>NZ_RZSC01001341.1:0-828 GCF_003998155.1 Mesorhizobium sp. M1E.F.Ca.ET.063.01.1.1 | reverse complement strand
CTTCCAACTGATGAGAATGATCCAGGGCAGCACGATGACGAGCACGATGAGGACGCCGCGCACCAGCTTCAGCTTCAAAAGCCAGCGCCAGTCGCGCTCGAAGGCGAACAACGCCACGGCCGTCAGCAGCGACAGGAGCGGCGTCACCGGCCCCTTGATGAGAATGCCCAACCCCTGCGCGATCCAGAAGATCCAGGGCAGATGGCCGGCAACCGGCTCTTTGCGGCGCGTGGCCAGATAAACCTGCGCCAGCGCGCCTTGCGCGGCCACGCAGCAGGCGAGCAGCATGGCGTCGGTCTTGGCGTCCCGGCCCTCGAAGGCAGTGGCGAAGATCGCCGCCATCATCAAGCCGGCGGCCAGACCGGCATTGGCGCCGAAGAGTTTCGTGCCGGTCCAGCCGATCCCGACGACGGCGAGCGCAATGCCCAGCATGGAAACCAGCCGATAGACCCAGATCGGCGCTTCAGCCCCCTCGCCGCTCAGCGCCACCGCTGCCGATTGCAGCCAGTAGATACCGATCGGCTTTTTGTAGCGGGAGACATCCTGCAGACGGATGTCGATATAGTCGCCGGTTTCGACCATCTGCTTGGTCGACTGGACGAAGCGGGATTCATCGCGGTCGACCGGCGGCAGGCTTGCCAGCCCGCTGACGGTCATAAGAATGCTGAACAGAAAGAGGATGAGGGAGTTCCTGTTCATCGCGGGAGCTTGTCCGATCTGATCTGCGGGATGGCCCCGTCGCGGCGCTTGGGGCGCGCTGCCCTTGCGCGGGCGCCTCATTACGCCAGCAAAAGGGGCGAAGCAAGGATGCGCGAGCGCGGTCTGAGC
>NZ_RZSC01001340.1:0-829 GCF_003998155.1 Mesorhizobium sp. M1E.F.Ca.ET.063.01.1.1 | reverse complement strand
GTCAGAGACTCATGCCGGCACGCCGTCGGTTTCGGAAGCCTCGGCGCTGGCAGCGGCCGGCAAGGACGCAAAACTGCTCGGGCCGCGCACCGTGCTCGGCCCGGTGACCTGCGCCATCGCTCTTGGCGGAGGCACCGCATGACGGTCCATTTCATCGGCGCCGGCCCGGGCGCGGCCGACCTCATCACCTTGCGCGGCAGTCGCCTGCTGGCGACCTGCCCCGTATGTCTCTATGCCGGCTCGATCGTCGCGCCGGAACTGATCGAACATTGCGCGCCGGGCACCAGACTGATCGACACCGCGCCGATGTCGCTCGACGAGATCGAGGCCGAATATCTCGCCGCCCACAAGGCCGGCCAGGACGTCGCGCGCCTGCACTCCGGCGACCTTTCGGTCTGGAGCGCGGTGGCCGAACAGATAAGGCGGCTGGAAAAACACGGCATTCCTTACACGCTGACGCCGGGCGTCCCCTCCTTCGCCGCTGCCGCTGCCGCGCTGCGCCGCGAGCTCACCATTCCCGAGCTCGCCCAGAGCCTCGTGCTCACTCGTGTCTCCGGCCGCGCCTCGAAAATGCCGCCCGGCGAGACGCTTGCCGGCTTCGGCCGCACCGGCGCCACGCTGGCCATCCATCTTGCCATCCACGCCATCGACAGCATCGTCGCCGATCTGACGCCGCTCTACGGAGCCGAGTGCCCGGTAGCGGTCGTTTTCCGCGCCTCCTGGCCGGACGAGCGCATTCTGACCGGCACTCTGGGCACCATCGAAGCGCAGCTCGCGGAAACCCCGATGGAGCGCACGGCGATCATCTTCGTCGGCAGCGCCTTGGCCG
>NZ_RZSC01000133.1:0-11118 GCF_003998155.1 Mesorhizobium sp. M1E.F.Ca.ET.063.01.1.1 | reverse complement strand
AGACCTGGATCGCCGGGCAGCTCGAGCCGGCCGGCCGGCTCACCGTCGATGCCGGCGCCGTCGGCGCGCTGAAGTCGGGCAAGTCGCTGCTGCCCGCCGGCGTCAAGCTGGTCAGCGGCAATTTCTCGCGCGGCGACACGGTGGCGATCCTGTCGCCCGAGGGCCGCGAGATCGCGCGCGGGCTGGTTGCCTATGATGCCGCCGATGCCGTAAGGATCGCGGGTTTGAAGACGGCCGAGATCGAAAATGTGCTCGGCTACGAGGCCCGCTCGGCGATGATCCATCGCGACGACCTTGTGGTAAGCGTCGCCGGCGACCAAGTATTGGCCAGCGAATGACCCAGCGGAGGATGAACCATGCTGAAGCTGCATGAAAAATCCGGGGAAGACACCGTGGCAACAATGGCCGACATCGGCCGCCGCGCCCGGACTGCCGCCCGACCGTTGGCCGTCGCCACGACCGCGGCCAAGAATGCTGCTTTAGCCGCCATGGCCGACGCCATCCTGCGCAACGAGCAGGCGATCCTCGAGGCCAACGCCATCGACATGTCGAATGGCCAGGAAGCGGGGCTGTCGGCATCCTTCATGGACCGGCTGAAGCTGACGCCACCGCGCATCAAGGCCATGGCCGACGGCATCCGCGAGATCGCCGCGCTCAAGGATCCGGTCGGCGACGTCATTGCCGAATGGGATCGGCCGAACGGCCTCCACATCGAGCGCGTTCGCACGCCGCTCGGCGTTATCGGCGTCATCTATGAAAGCCGGCCGAACGTGACGGCCGATGCAGGCGCGCTCTGCCTGAAGGCGGGCAATCCGGTGATCCTGCGCGGCGGATCGGATTCGATCAATTCGTCGGTCGCCATCCATGCCTGCATGGCCGAAGGGCTGAAGGCCGCCGGTCTGCCGGAAGATGCCATCCAACTGGTGGCGACCACCGACCGCGCCGCCGTCGGCGAGATGCTCAAAGGCTTGAGCGGCAATCTCGACGTCATCATCCCGCGCGGCGGAAAGAGCCTTGTCGCGCGTGTGCAGAACGAGGCGCGGGTGCCGGTCTTCGCCCATCTCGAAGGCATCTGCCATCTCTATGTCGACCGCTCGGCAAAGCTCGACATGGCGGTGAAGATCGCCGTCAACGCCAAGATGCGGCGCACCGGCGTCTGCGGTGCGGCCGAGACGCTGCTGGTCGACCGCGCGGTGGCGCCCACCCATCTGGTGCCGATCCTCGAAGCGCTGCGCGCCGCCGGCTGCGATATCCATGCGGACGTCGAGGTGATGCAGGCTTTCTCCGACGCCAGCCCGGCGACCGATGCCGACTGGGTGACGGAATATCTCGACGCCATCATCGCGGTGAAGCTGGTCGACGGCGTCGCCGGCGCGATCGACCATATCGAGACTTTCTCCTCGCACCACACCGAGGCGATCATCGCCGAGGATACGCAAGCGGTCGAAAGATTCTTCAACGAGATCGACTCGGCGATCCTGCTGCACAACGCCTCGACACAATTCGCCGACGGCGGCGAGTTCGGCATGGGCGCCGAAATCGGCATCGCCACCGGCAAGATGCATGCGCGCGGGCCGGTCGGCGTCGAGCAGCTGACCTCGTTCAAATACCGCGTGCGCGGGTCGGGACAGGTGAGGCCGTGATCTTTTTCGCTCCAAAGGCCTGACGCTTGCGCCCAGCCACCCCCCTCTGCCCTGCCGGGCATCTCCCCCGCAAGGGGGGAGATCGACTGCCACAATTCCCTTCGCCAATCGCCGGCGCTGCAAAATTCGTGCCTTCACAGAAGCTGCTGATCTCCCCCCTTGCGGGGGAGATGTCCGGCAGGACAGAGGGGGGTGCCTAGCGCCATGCTTTACCAGCCCGAGCAACCTGTCCCCGCTCCCTACTTGCGCATGCCCCACGCCGGGCGCGGCCTCGCCGTCGGCCTGTTCGGCGGCTCGTTCAACCCGCCGCATGCCGGCCATGCGCTGGTCGCGGAAATTGCGCTGAGGCGGCTGGCGCTCGACCAGCTCTGGTGGATCGTGACGCCCGGCAATCCGTTGAAAAGCGCGCGCGAACTCGCCCCGCTCGCCGAACGCGTCGTGCGGTCCGAGAAGATCGCCAGGAATCCGAAGATCAAGGTCACCGCCTTCGAGGCGGCGCATCATGTCCGCTATACCGCCGACACCCTGGCGCTGATCAAGGCGCGCAATCCGGGCGTCGATTTCGTCTGGATCATGGGCGCGGACAGTTTGCGCGACTTCCACCACTGGCAGCGCTGGCGCGAGATCGTGCTGACCTTCCCGATCGCGGTCATCGATCGCCCGGGGGCGACGCTCTCCTTCCTGTCTTCGGTCGTCGCCAAGACCTTCGACTATGCCCGCATCGACGAAGGCGACGCACCGCTGCTTGCCCGCATGCGGGCGCCAGCCTGGACCTTCATCCATGGTCCGCGCTCGTCGCTGTCCTCCACCGCGATCCGCAACGCGGCGAAGGGGTAGGCGAGTTCCCCCTTCTCCCCTTGTGGGAGAAGGTGTCGCCGAAGGCGACGGATGAGGGGTGTTCCAGGGAACGCCAGCGTCTCACTCCGCTGGAGCACCCCTCATCCGTCTTGCCGCTTTGCGGCAATCCACCTTCTCCCACAAGGGGAGAAGGAGAAGGCGCGCCATGTCGCTTTTACAGCGGCTTTCCGGTTTCCGCTGAGCGATGCTGCAAAGCATGCTGGAAAAGAGTCGCACCACCGCTGATCCGGGCGCGCAATCGGCGCCGCTGATTGCCATTGCCAGCGTCATTCTGTCGATGGCGCTGATCGCGATCGGCAACGGGCTGATGTTCGCCTTCATTCCCGTGCGGCTCGGCGCCGATGGCTTCGACCCGACCTGGGCCGGGCTGATCGTCACCGGCCTTTCGGCCGGCGGGCTTGCCGGCTGCATCCTGACCGGACCATTGGTGCGCAGGGTCGGCCATGCGCGCGCGTTCATGGTGCTTTCGGCGCTGATCGCCCTCTCCAACGTCGCGATCGGCGCCGGACCGATCCCGCTGCTGTGGATCGCGGCGCGGGCGCTCTACGGCTTTGCCATCTGCGGCCTCTTCATCGTCGCGCAGAGCTGGCTCAACGATGCCTTGCCGAATGCCATACGCGGCCGGGTCATGGCGGTATTCTACGTCGCCTATATTGGCGGGCTGGGCGTCGGTTATGCAACGCTGGCCGCGGTCGATATCCATACGGCGGCGGTGCCGCTGATCGGCATCGCCTTTACCGCGCTGTCGATCCTGCCGGTCGGCATGACGCGGCTTGCCCAGCCACCCGCGCCGCAGGCCGCTTCGGTGGCGCTCGGCCAGGCCTGGCGAATTTCGCCGGTCGGCGTCGTCGGCATGCTGGCCGTCGGCGGCCTGTCGATGATCATTTCCGGTTTCGCGCCGATCCACGCCACCGCCAGGGGTTACAGCCAGGCGGATGTGGCGCTGCTTTTGTCGGCGATGCCGGTCGGCACGCTGATCCTGCAGATACCGCTCGGCTGGCTCTCGGACCGCACCGACCGTCGCTACGTGCTGGCGGGCGCGGCGGCGCTCGCGGTGGCGGCGAGCCTGCTCGCCATTGTCTTCGACGGCGGAGCGCTGATGGCGCTGGTGGTGATCTACCTCATCTGGGACGGAGCATCGGAATCGATCTATTCGCTCTCCAGCGCGCATGCCGCCGACCGCGCCAGGAAGGACGAGCTGCTGGCGCTGTCGAGCTCGCTGCTGTTTGCCTGGTCGCTGTCCGGCTTCATCGTGCCCGGCCTCGTGACGGCGCTTTCGGCCATCTTCGGCACCGAGACCTTCATCTATGTCGGCATCTTCATCGCTTCGGCGTTCTGCCTGTTCGTGCTGTGGCGGGTGTTTGCGGCGCGGCCAACGCCCGCTGCCGTCACCGGCAGCTTCGCGCCGATGTCGGCGCAGACGCCCCTGCCGGTGGAACTCGCCTTCGCGCCGGACGATGAGCCACGGCGGACCAACGACTGAAAAATTCTGACTGCTCTAATGCTTGCTAGCCTCCGGCGACGGCGCCTCGGGCGGCGGCAACGGGATCGAAATGCCCTCGTTGTCGAAGGCCTGCTTGGCGCGCTTGGTCATGTCGGCCTGGGTGGCGAAGTAGTCGGCCGCCGACGTCCAATAGCGCAAGGTGAGCGAAACCGTATTCTCACCGAGGCTCGCCACGAAGGCGATCGGCGCCGGCTCGCGCCGGATGCGCTTTTCGGCGCCGGCGATGCCAAGCAGCGCCTTCTGTCCGCGGTCGATGTCGTTCCACGAACCGATGCTCAAGCTGATGTCGGTGCGGCGGACGCCGTTGCGGGTGAAGTTTCGCACCGGCTGGTTCCACAGCGTCGAGTTGGGCGCCAGGATGTAGACGCCTTCGACGGTGCGCAGCTTGGTCGCGAACAGACCGATCTCCTCGACCGTGCCGGCGACCGAGCCGACCTCGACGGATTCGCCGATGCGGAAGGGTCGCAGCGCAAGCAGCATGATGCCGGCGGCGATGTTCTGCAGCGTGCCCTGCAGCGCCAGTCCGATGGCCAGGCCGATGGCGCCGATGGCGGCGATGATGGACGCCGTCTGCACACCGAACTGGCCGAGCACCATGATGACGACAAGGATCAGGATGGCGTAGCGGACGATCTTCGAGAAGAAATGGCGAAGCGTCGCGTCGAAGCCGTGGATGTGGCTGAGGCCCGCGAAGATCGAGCGCTCGGCAAGGCCGGCGACGAAATAGCCGACCACCAGGAGGATGACCGCGCCGATTGCCGAGAAGGAATAGGAAACGATGAGTGTAGAGAGCTGCGCAAGCCCGGCCTGGACGATGAGAAGTGCGTCTTGCGGGTCTGTCGGCATGGTGAAGTCCCCATTGGTCTTTGAGCCGATAACCCGTGCCAGGCGCAAAGGGTTCCGATTTTTTCGAGACTGCGGAACCTGTCGAAGGGTGCTGCGTTGGCGCCGGCAGAGGCGTCCGTCTTGAAACTGCAACGGAACTCTGCCTATCTAAGTGGTGTCACCTGATTTGCCGGGTGATTTGGTTGTTCTTGTTGGGAAAGGAAACACACTGAGAACAGCGCTGCGGAAGAAGGCCGATATCGTGCCTTCGCCGGCCGGGATCAGCGGAAGCGATGCTGCGTCCCTCGCCATCAAGACAGTCCTTGCCAGTCTGGAAGACTCCAAGGCCGAAAACATCGTCTCAATCGACATCCAGGGTAAATCGAGCCTCGGCGACTATATGGTCATCGCCTCGGGCCGATCGCACCGTCATGTCTCGGCTGTCGCCGATCATCTCCTCAAGGCGCTCAAGGATGCCGGTCTCGGCATGGCGCGCGTCGAGGGGCTGGCCAGCGCCGACTGGGTCCTGATCGATTCGGGCGACATCATCGTCCACGTCTTCCGTCCCGAAGTCCGCGAATTCTACAATCTCGAAAAGATGTGGCAGGCGCCGGACCTCGAGGAAGAGACCTTGCACTGAGCCATGTCCCGTGCCGTGACCGTTCCGGTCCGGCGCCGATCGAGGGCTCGCCGAGGCGAGGATGAAGGTTACCGTTCATGCCGTGGGCCGGATGAAGACCGGCCCCGAGAGAGAGCTGGCCGGCCGCTATTTCGAGCGCTTCGCCAAGAGCGGGCCTGCGGTCGGGCTGGAATTCGCGGGCATCGTCGAGACCTCCGAGAGCCGCGGCCAGAGCGCCGACGAGCGCCGCCGCGAGGAGGGCCAGAAGCTGCAGGCCCAGTTGCAGCCGGGCGCCGTGCTCATCCTGCTCGACGAACGCGGCAAGTCGTTGACCTCCGAGGATCTGGCTGCCCGCATCGGCCAGTTGCGCGACGGCGGCCGCAAGGCGCTGGTCATTGCGATCGGCGGCGCCGACGGCCACGACAAATCCTTGCGCGAGCAGGCCGATCTGGTGCTGTCTTTCGGGGCCTTGACCTGGCCGCACCAGCTGGTGCGCGTCATGCTCGGCGAGCAACTGTACCGGATCGCCACGATCCTTTCCGGACACCCCTATCACCGCTCTTGAGTCGTCGTCCGCGATATCACCCCCCCGAAAGCTGGGGATCACCTCCGTCTGCCCGGATTTCCGCCTCAATGGCCCGGCATCACATTGTTGCGGTTGCTTCCAACATGGTTGATGGTTCGTTAACGAAGCGGGCGATAGAGTCGAGGCCTGATGTCTGAAGGCTGGAATTCGAGAACGCGCGCCTGGCGCAGCCGCTGCGGCCTGACCCTCGTCGCCGCCGTGCTTGCGCTTGGGCCGGCCCGGGCGGCGGAAAACACGCTGGCTCTCGCGCCGGATCCCGACCAGAACCGCGCCGAGTACGAGCAGGTTTCGAAGGAAATCACGCTCTCTTCCGAGCGGCTGGCCAAGCTCGCCGCCGATGTCGCGACGGTCAAGAAGGACCATGCCTCGATCAGCGCCGCGCTCATCCAGTCGGCGATGACCGAGCAGAAGCTCGGCCAGGACATCGAGGATATCGGCGCCAGGCTGGAAGGGCTGAAGGCCGAGGAAGAGAAGCTGCACGCCTCGTTGGTCGCGCGCCGCGACGTGCTGGCCGAAGTTCTCGGCGCGCTGCAGCGCATGGGGCTCAATCCGCCGCCGGCGATCCTGGTCAAGCCGGAGGACGCGCTCTCGTCGGTGCGCAGCGCCATCCTGCTCGGCGCCGTGGTGCCTGAACTGCGCCAGCAGACCGATAAGCTGCTGTCCGACCTCAAGGAACAGACGCGGGTGACGGCCTCGATCGAAGCCGAACGGGCGCGGCTCACCGCCGCCGTCACCGAGCAGACGGCGGAAAAGAAGCGGCTCACCATGCTGCTCGAAGCCAAGAAAAAGCTGCAGGCCGACACGGAGACGGCTTTGGCCGCCGAACAGCAGCATTCGCAGCAACTGGCGGCCAGGGCCGGCAGCCTCAAGGATCTCATCGCCTCGCTCGAAGCCGACAAGGCGCGCAAGGCGGCCGACCAGGCCAAGGCGGCGGAGCGGAAATCGACGGACAGCGATACGACGGCGTCCACGACCGAGCCTGCCCCGCCGCTGGTGCCGGAGGGCAACCGTTTGACCGCTTCGGCTCCGTTCGCGGCGCTCCAGGGCCAGATTGCGCTGCCGGTCATCGGCAAGATCAAACGGCGCTTCGGGACCGACGACGGCAATGGCGCGATGATGCAGGGCGACATGGTTGCGACACAATCGGGGGCCATCGTCACCGCGCCGGCGGATGGAAACGTGCTTTATGCGGGGCCGTTTCGCTCGTATGGTCAACTCTTGATCCTCAATGCGGGCGATGGGTATCATGTCGTCCTGGCAGGGATGAGCAGAATCAGCGTCGCGACTGGCCAGTCGGTGCTCGCAGGAGAACCGGTCGGCGCGATGGGAGAGGCCCGGGTGGCAAGCACTTCGGCCTCGCAGAATGGAAATGCCACGCTGGAGCTCTATGTCGAGTTCCGCAAGGATGGAAAACCCGTCGATCCGGCCCCTTGGTGGGCGGACCGATTTTCTGGAAGGACGTGAAATGATGCGGAAATTGTCGCTTCTGTTTGCCGGCGCGCTGATAGGCGCATCGGCAATGAGCCTGGTCTACGGCGCACCCGGCTCGGCGGCGAACGCTGCGGGCTCCGAGACATACAAGCAACTGGCGATCTTCGGCGATATCTTCGAGCGCGTGCGCGCGCAGTATGTGACGCCGCCGGATGACAAATCGCTGGTCGAGAACGCCATCAACGGCATGCTCGCCTCGCTCGATCCGCACTCCTCCTACATGAACGCGGAGCAGGCGCAGGACATGCGCGTGCAGACCAAGGGCGAGTTCGGCGGCCTCGGCATCGAGGTCACCATGGAAAATGACCTCGTCAAGGTGATCACGCCGATCGACGACACGCCGGCCGCCAAGGCGGGCGTGCTTGCCGGCGACTACATCGCCAAGATCGACGGCGAGGAGGTGCGCGGCCTCACCCTCAACGACGCCGTCGAGAAGATGCGCGGTCCGGTCAACACGCCGATCAAGCTCACCATCCTGCGCCAGGGCGCCGACAAGCCGATCGAGCTGACGGTCGTGCGCGACATCATCAAGGTCAAGGCGGTGAAGTACCGGGTCGAGAACGACGTCGGCTACATGAAGATCACCTCCTTCACCGAAAAGACCTATGACGATCTCGAGAACGCCATCGAGAACATCAAGAAGCAGGTGCCGAACGACAAGCTGAAGGGTTATGTGCTCGATCTGCGCCTCAATCCGGGCGGCCTGCTCGACCAGGCGGTAAGCGTGTCGGACGCCTTCCTGAAGCGCGGCGAGATCGTTTCGACCCGCGGCCGCGACCCGAAGGACGTCACCCGCTTCGACGCCAAGCCGAAGCAGAACGACGACATCGGCGGCAAGCCGCTGATCGTGCTGGTCAATGGCGGCTCGGCGAGCGCGTCCGAGATCGTCGCCGGCGCGCTGCAGGATCTGCGCCGCGCCACCGTCGTCGGTACGCAGTCCTTCGGCAAGGGCTCGGTGCAGACCATCATCCCGCTCGGCGAGAATGGCGCGCTCAGGCTGACTACGGCGCTCTATTACACGCCGTCGGGCAAGTCGATCCAGGGCAAGGGCATCACGCCCGACATCAAGGTCGACCAGCCGCTGCCGCCGGACCTGCAGGGCAGGGACCTGACCCGCGGCGAATCCGACCTCAAGGGCCACATCAAGGGTGCCGACGAGAGCTCCACCGGCTCGGGCTCTGCCGCCTATGTGCCGCCGGAACCGAAGGACGACCTGCAGCTGATCTATGCCGAGCAGCTTCTGCGCGGCCAAAAGACCGATCCGTCGTTCCCGCCGAACCCGGACAAGGCCGTGCTGAACCAGTAATTGGCGGCGCGGCCGGAGGAAGACTCTGGCCGACCGACCGAAGCGATGCGATGCTGCCGGAACCGCGAGGTTCCGGCAGTTTGATTCGGGGACAAGTTGATTCGGGAACAGGCGCTGGGGCGCCGAGGGTTTTTTCGCACGTGACGGCTGAGGATTCGATCGGCTGGATTGCGGGCTTGGGGATGCGGCTTGGCTGACACCGGCAAGGACATCGAACGCCCGCTCGGGCAGACGCTCCGGCCTCAGCGCCCTGCCCCGCGCGGCCTCGGCGCCGGCACGCTTGGCGCGGCGGTCGCCATCCTCGCCGTGATCGGCGTTTCAGGTGCGATCGCGTTGCGTGAAAAACCGTTCCGCAAGCCGGAAGAGATAGCCGTTTCGACGCCGAAGGTGGCCGTGGCGCCAACCCCCGCGCCGACACCGGCGCCGGCGCCGGCCGAGGTGGCGACGGCGAACCCCACGGCGAGCACACCGATGAACAGCGGCGGCCCGCAGATCATCCATGTCCAGACCGAGGAGGGTGATGGTCCCCCCAAGGCGGGGATCATCATCCGCGATCCTTCGACGCTCGGCCAGAATCTCAAAGTCGCGCATCTTCCCGACAGGGCGCTGATCGAGCCCAGCGACAGCGGTCCGCTGCCGATCCGTTCAGCCGACGGCAGGCGGCCGTTCGACGTCTATGCGCGGCCGTGGTCCGGCGCGCGCGGCGCTCGCGTGGCGATCGTCATCGGCGGGCTCGCGGTATCGCAGACCGGCACGCAGGCGGCGATCGCCAAGCTGCCGGCCGAGGTGACGCTTGCCTTCGCGCCGCAGGGCAACAGCATCGGCCGCTGGATGCAGGCGGCGCGGCAGAGCGGGCATGAGATCGTCATGCAGATACCGCTCGAGCCGTTCGACTATCCGAGCGTCAATCCGGGGCGCAACACGCTGACGGTCTCGGCGAGCCCGGACGAGAACCTGAATAGCCTGCGCTGGGCGCTGTCGCGGACGACCAACTACACCGGCGTCATGAACTATATGGGCGCGCGCTTTTCGGCCGATGCAAACGCGATGGGACCGTTCATGGCCGAACTCGGCAAGCGAGGGCTTGCCTATGTCGACGACGGCTCGTCCGCGCGGAGCCTGGCGCCCGACCTTGCGCTCAAGGACGGCGTGCCTTTCGTGGCCGGCGACATGGCGATCGACGCGGTGCAGGATCGCGGCGAGATCCTCAAGAAGCTGGACAGTCTGGAAGCGACTGCCCGCGCCAAGGGCACCGCCGTGGGCATCGGCTCGGCTTTCGATATCACCGTCGACACGGTGACGTCCTGGGTGGCCGAGGCGAAGAAGCGCGGCATCGAGATCGTGCCGATCTCGGCTGTCGCCATCGATCCGCAAAAAGGCTAGTCATCGGGCTCTCGCCGATGCTGGAATCCAGGAAATGTCCAAGAAAATGATCGATCCCGAGACGCTGCCTTATCGTCCCTGTGTAGGACTGATGATCCTCAACCGCGCCGGGCTGGTCTGGGTCGGACACCGCATCGCCGAGCCGGACAGCGAGTTTTCCGGCACCACGAAACTCTGGCAGATGCCGCAAGGCGGCATCGACAAGGGCGAGGAGCCGCTTACCGCGGCCGAGCGGGAGCTTCATGAGGAGACCGGCATGCGCAGCGTGTCGCTGCTTGCTGAGGCGCCGCACTGGATCAACTACGACCTGCCGCCGCATCTGGTCGGCGTCGCCTTCAAGGGGCGCTATCGCGGCCAGACGCAGAAATGGTTCGCCTACCGCTTCGAGGGCGACGAGAGCGAGATCCGGATCAACCCGCCGCCGGGCGGCCACAAGGCCGAATTCGATCAATGGTCATGGCGGCCGATGCAGGAATTGCCCGACCTGATCGTGCCGTTCAAGCGCCAGGTCTACGAGCAGGTGGTGGCCGCATTTCAGCACCTGGCCTCATAGTGGCGAGTTTGCGGGTGCCGGAGGCGTCCCGATCAGGACAGCTGAAAAAGGGTTCGCACTGTTCGGGATCAGGCTCTATTGATGTTGATGCCGATGCGCCGCAAATAAGAGGCAGACATGAACAACGCATGGCAAGCGCACCTTAGCCGAGCGTCAGCGCCCGCCCCTCACCTGCCTGCCGGCATCCTCTCCCCGTATAGTGACGGGGAGAGGGGCGCTCTCATCGCCGGTTTCGCCAATCACCCGCGTTGCAAAAAAGAGGCGCGGAAGTTGGGGTCAGCCCCTTCTCCCCGTCACTATACGGGGCGAAGTGCCCGGCAGGGCGATGAGGGGCAGCGCCGGCGTCGACA
>NZ_RZSC01001339.1:0-829 GCF_003998155.1 Mesorhizobium sp. M1E.F.Ca.ET.063.01.1.1 | reverse complement strand
CTGCTGTGGCCTTACCGGCTTGGCGCGAGGATCAATGTCCTGGCCTGGACGCGCAAGCTGCCGCCGGTCGTGGCGGTCACCGATGGCGTCTTCCTCGGGCGTTTTCCGGCGAGCGGCGAAGCCAGCGGCTTCGGCACCGTGATCGACCTTGCCGCCGAGTTGGAGCGGCCGCGAGACGCGTCTGGCCGCTGGGCGAGCTTCGGCATGCTCGATCTCCTGCCGCCTCCCGCGGACACGCTCGACAACGCGGTGGCGGCGATCGAGCCGGCGCGGAGGCACGGCACAGTGCTGGTCTGTTGCGCGCTCGGTTTCCAGCGCAGCGCCACCGTCGTCGCCCGATGGCTGGTCGCCAGCGGCCGCTCGCGCACGCCGGCGCAGGCGCGCAAGCAGCTCGCCGGGTCCGGCCGGCCGGTGCATCTTCAGGTCGGACTGGACGAGCCGGCATGACGGACGAAGCCTATCAGCAGCGGACAGCCGCTTTCGCCGCCATGCTGATCAAGCAGGCGGCATGGCCGACCGCCATCGTCGTCGCCGGCGACAGCGTCGCGCCGCTGGTCGCCTCGGCGCGCGGCGCGCTCCACGCGCCCCTTGCCGTGCTGGCGCTGCTGGTCGCGGCGGCGAGCGCTGTCGTGGTGCTTGGGCTTTCCGCGCTTCTTCTCTTCGACGCGCTGCTGTTCCGGCTGATGGCGACGCATTCAGACGACGCCTCCGGAGGCGCCGCGGTCGACGACATCCTTTCGCGCATGCGGCTGAAGCCCGCGCCAACCGCTCCGCGCCCGCTCGACGATCGCATCGCAGGAACGCGCCGCCTTCTCGTGCGGCAGCGCAT
>NZ_RZSC01001338.1:0-829 GCF_003998155.1 Mesorhizobium sp. M1E.F.Ca.ET.063.01.1.1 | reverse complement strand
GCGCGAGCAACGCATCGAGCACGTCGTCGTTGCGCTCGTTGCCGAAAAAGTCGCGCAGCGCGCCGATCACCGTGTCGCCAATGCCGTTGATCGACGGAAAGACGTCATGCGGATTCTCCGCCTTCGCCGTCTCCTTGCCGACGCGGATCAGTTCTTCGATGGTCGAGAACTGGCGGGCAAGCACAGCCGCGGTGGTCTCGCCGATATGGCGTATGCCGAGCGCGAAGATGAAGCGGTCGAGTTCCGGCTCGCGGCGCGCATCGATTGCCGCGAACAGCTTGTCGAGACCCTCGTAATTGCGCTCCTCGACGCTGCGCACATTCTTGCGCGTCTTGCCGGATGCCTCCTCGCGCAGTCTTGCCTGCTCCTCGCGCCGCTCGGCCAGCGCCTTGGTGACGGCCGGCCGGCGATCCTTCAGCGTGAAGATGTCGGCCGCGGTCTTGACCAACCCCGCATTGAAGAAGAGGTCGATGTTCTCGGCGCCCAACCCTTCGATATCGAGCGCGCCGCGCGACACGAAGTGGCGCAGCCCTTCCACCGCCTGCGCCGGGCAGATCAGTTCGCCGGTGCAGCGGCGGCGTGAATCCTCCTTGCCGGTCTTTTCGTTGATCTCGCGCGTCGCCGGCGATCCGCAGACCGGACAGGTGTGCGGGAATTCGTAAGGCACCGCATCGGCCGGACGTTTGTCGATGACGACGCTGACGATCTGCGGGATGACGTCCCCTGCCCGCTGGATCACCACCGTGTCGCCGATGCGGACATCGATGCCGTCGCGGATCGGCTGGCCGTTGCTGTCGAAGCCTTTGATGTAGTCTTCGTTGTGCAGCGT
>NZ_RZSC01001337.1:0-832 GCF_003998155.1 Mesorhizobium sp. M1E.F.Ca.ET.063.01.1.1 | reverse complement strand
ACTGAAGCCAACAATCTTGCGATTTTGGGCGTGGCACGCTTGGCTCGCAGATCGCAACCGAACCGGAAACGCATCGTCGTTTCGGCAGTCGAACACAAGGCTGTGTTGGAGCCTGCACACGCCTTGCAGTCCGAAGGATTCGAAATCAGCATTGCCCCCGTCGATCGTCAAGGTCGGCTTGATCTTGCCGAATTTGCGCGCCTCGTCGACCGAGATCTTCTCCTTGCATCAGTGATGATGGTCAACAACGAGACCGGCGTCATTCAGCCCGTCAAGGAAGCTGCTGCCTTGGCGCATGCGAGCGGCGCGCTCTTCCATAGTGATGCGGCGCAGGCCGCCGGCAAGATCGACGTTGACGTCATCGAGCTTGATGTCGACTACCTCACCCTTTCGGCCCACAAGTGCTATGGTCCGATGGGCATAGGGGCTTTGTATGTTGCAGCATCGGCGCCGAAGCCGCTTCCACTGACTTTTGGTGGTGGCCAGCAAAGCGGTCTGAGGCCCGGAACTGAGCCGGTCGCGCTCGTCGCTGGCTTCGGTGCGGCTGCTCGGGTCGCGAGAGATCGGCTTGAGTCCGACAAGGAGCATTGCTCCGCGTTGATTGAACGCTTGCTTGAGACGCTAGAAGAACGGCAGCTTCGCTTTAGTCGGGTCAGCGGCGATGCGCCCACGGTTCCGGGCACAGTGTCCATCCAGTTCTTCGACGTCGATGCGGACGAGCTCTGCGCCCGCGTTGCGCGCCGCGTATCGCTTTCAACAGGATCGGCATGCACCTCAGGGCAAATCAAGACTTCACATGTGCTTGAATCCATTGGCCTTTCCGAAATAGAGG
>NZ_RZSC01001336.1:0-832 GCF_003998155.1 Mesorhizobium sp. M1E.F.Ca.ET.063.01.1.1 | reverse complement strand
GCGTGCTTTTGCTCGACGAAGTCGAGAAGGCGCATCCGGACCTGTTCAACATCCTGTTGCAGGTGATGGACCACGGCAAGCTGACCGATCACAACGGCAAGCAGATCGACTTCCGCAACGTCATCCTGATCATGACGACCAATGCGGGCGCCTCTGACGCTCAGCGCGCGGCGATCGGCTTCGGCTCGACCAAGCGCGAAGGCGACGACGTCGAGGCCATCAACCGGCTGTTCACGCCGGAGTTCCGCAACCGTCTCGACGCGATCATCCCGTTCGGCTCGCTGCCGGTGCCGGTGATCCATCAGGTGGTGCAGAAGTTCGTCATGCAGCTCGAGGCGCAACTCTCCGAGCGCGGCGTCACTTTCGACCTGTCGCCGGATGCGATCGCCTGGCTTGCCGACAAGGGCTATGACGAACGCATGGGCGCGCGTCCGCTCGGCCGCGTCATCCAGGAGCACATCAAGAAGCCGCTGGCCGACGAGGTGCTGTTCGGCAAGTTGAAGAAGGGCGGCACGGTGCGGGTGACCGTGGAGAAGAAGGAAACCGGCGAGACCGGCCTGAAGCTCGAATCGCTCGCCGACGAAGCGCCGGTGAAGCCGAAGAAGGAAGAGCCGGAGGACTCGCCGAAGGCGAGGAAGGCGGCGGCGAAGAAGCCAATTGCCAAGAAGGCTGCGGCGCAGAAGCCGGAGCCGAAGGGCAAGGACGGCGGCAAGCGCAGCCTCGTCCCGCAACTGCCCCGCAAGGGCTGACCGCTCATAAGCCAAAAAAAGCCCCGGCGACGGGGCTTTTTTCGTTGAAGGAACCGACGCGTGACTGCCGGACAAATCATCAT